>QNFK01000287.1 GCA_003645495.1 Gammaproteobacteria bacterium | reverse complement strand
TTGTCGTCTTCTGGCTGGTGCGTTACTACCACGCATCTTTGTTCGGTGTGGCGGTGCCATTCTAATGTCCAATGAGATGCAGGCAGTCGCGATCAGGGAGCCAGGTGGCCCGGAGGTTCTCGTTGAGACTACGGTTCCGGTTCCTGTACCTGGCAAATCCGAAGTGCTGATCAGAGTGAAAGCTGCCGGCGTCAATCGTCCGGATGTATTGCAGCGACTGGGGCTTTACGCTGTGCCTGCCGATGCCAATCCACTTCCCGGGCTGGAGATCGCCGGTGAAGTAGTCGCTAAAGGGGAAAGCGCCGGTCGCTGGAAGATTGGCGACAAAGTCATGGCGCTGACCCATGGCGGTGGCTACGCAGAATATTGTTGTGTCAACGAATCACATTGCCTGTCTGTGCCCTCATCATTGTCGATGGTTGAAGCGGCTGCTGTTCCGGAGACATTTTTTACGGTTTGGTACAACGTTTTCATGCGCGCGAAACTGCAAGCTGGTGAAACGATATTGATTCATGGCGGCTCGAGCGGCATCGGCACGACAGCAATACAGTTAGCAAAAGCAAATGGCGCCGCCGTAATAACGACGGCAGGCAGCAACGAGAAATGTGATTTTTGCAAACGTCTGGGCGCTGACCATGCGATCAACTACAAAAACAGCGACTGGGAATCACTGGTCGGAGAACTGACGGATGGCAAGGGCGTCGATGTCGTACTCGATATGGTGGCAGGCCCGTACATGCAGAAAAACATCAATGTGCTCGGTCGCGACGGCCGTTACGTCATCATCGCATTCCTGCAGGGGCCCTCTGCGGAGCTAAATATGCGTGCTGTGCTTGGCAAGCGCCTTACGATTACCGGCTCGACACTCAGGCCACAAACCACCGCTGAAAAAGCGGCGATCGCAACTGAACTCGAAGAAAAAGTATTGCCCTTACTTGAATCAGGAAAGGTCAGACCCATAATTCACGCCACATTTCCCCTTGCCGAAGCCAGTCGTGCTCATGCACTGATGGAGAGCAGCGAGCATATGGGGAAAATTGTGCTGGAAGTCTGACACTCGGAGATTGCTTGTGGAAAACACATTTGCCTGGATTATTGCCGCCATCGTTTTGCTCGTGGCCGGTATTGGGTGGAAATTACGCAGCATGTCCAAGGGCAGGCCGGCACCCGCAGCCCTGCAAGCAGGTCAGCCGCTACCGGAATTTACAGCCGAGGATGAACAGGGCAACCAGGTTCACTCATCCCAGCTGATTGGCACACCGGTAGTCTTGTTATTCGTCCGCGGCACCTGGTGCCCCTTCTGCACCAGGCAGGTTGAAAACCTGACCAAACACTACAAGGAAATATCCGAATCTGGCGCCAGGCTCATTTTGCTGACGCCGCAGTCGCTTGAAACTACCCGTCGGGTCGCCGATTTTTTTAAGGTTGATTTCGAATTCTGGCTCGACGAGTCATTGCACGTCACGAAGCAGTTGGGCCTGCTACTACCTGCCGGCGTACCGGACGACTACCGCAAGGAATACGGGGAAAACACGATCTGGCCAGCGTCGCTGGTGATCGATGCCAAGGGAATTATTCGCTATAGCGGCATTTCAAGATTCATTGTCGATCGGCCGAATCCGGAAAAATTACTCAGTGTCGTAAAAAGCTTGTAGAGTCGCCTGAGTCTGTTACCGGAGACCCGCTGGTGAATTTACGCACAACCTTATGCCTGATTGTTCTGCTATCGGTTTCTCCGGCCTGGGGACAATCGGGTGCTACGGACGACAAACGACCCAACATTCTGCTAATCGTTGCTGATGATCTCGGCTACGCTGATTTGGGTGCCTACGGCAGCGACATAAATACACCTAACATTGATGAGCTTGCGGCTCGGGGTATGTTACTAACGCAGTTTCACACGGCGCCAAGTTGCGGACCAACCCGCGCCATGCTGCTTAGCGGCAACAACAACCACGTTGCCGGCACGGCAAGACAGAATACAACCGGGGTGGCTGGCTGGCCGGTCCGCGGTTACGAAAACTACCTCTCTGATCGCATCGTGCCATTCCCCAGACTTTTACAGGAAGCCGGCTATCACACCTATACCGTCGGCAAGTGGCACCTGGGGGTGGCGGCAGAACACAGTCCGCGCGCGGCCGGTTTCAGTCGGGCCTTTAATATGCTCAAAGGTGCCGGCACGCACTTTGATGCCAAAGGATTCATGGTTGGCGGCTCCAAATATCGCCTGGATGACGACCTTGTTGAGTATCCCGTCGGTCGTTACTCCACAGACCTCTATACCGACCGGTTGATCGAATTTATCGATTCAAACAAGCATGATGGCAAGCCGTTTTTTGCTTACGCCGCGTACACGTCACCGCACTGGCCCTTGCAGGTACCGGATGAGTACCTGGATATTTATGCTGGTCAATATGATGACGGCTACGATGCGCTGCGCCTGAAACGATTCAACTCATTGCAGGAGGCGGGTGTCGTTCCGTTGTCGTGGGAACTACCACCGCGAAATGATGCAATTACGCGCTGGGAAAAATTGGACAACGATCAAAAACGTCGTGAGTCGCGCAAAATGGAATTGTACGCAGCGATGCTCGACAATCTGGATGATCACGTCGGCCGGCTGATCGATTACCTCAGGAAACACGATCTGTATGACAACACCCTGATCATTTTCATGTCAGACAATGGTCCCGATGGCGGTGACTTTTATCGCGAAGGTCCGTTTGTGGAATACCTGCAGGCAAATTTCGACAACGCCTATGAGAAAATGGGCACGGCGGAATCTTTCGTATCGTATGACGCACCGTGGGCCGAAGCTGGTTCCGCCCCATTTCAAAAGTTCAAAACATACTCACGCGAAGGCGGCATTGTTGCACCCATGATCATTGCGGGTGCAGGCGTCGCAGCGCACGGCATTATCGATTCAACCTATCTGACCGTGATGGACCTCGCGCCGACTTTCCTGGAAATCGCAGGAGCAAAATATCCGGAGGACGGGTCAGTGCAGCCGATGTTGGGCGAAAGTATCAATCGGTTCCTGACAGGTGAATCCGAGTCAATCCATGACGACAACTACGTATCGACGCAGTACCACGCCGGTCATGCGTTCATGCGGCAGGGAAACTGGAAAATAGCGAACCTGGAGCCGCCGTTCGATGAATCCGGGTTTGAGCTTTTTAACCTCAGTGATGATCCTGGAGAGACCAGCAATCTCGCGGATGCCGAGCCGGAAAAGTTCGCCGAAATGGTCGCTTTGTGGCGCGTGGAACGGAAAAAACTGGGAATAATTCTGCCGCAGGATTTGTGATATCGCCCGCTGGGCGTCGTTTAATCGCCCGTGCCGATCGACGGATAATCACGAGGATCCAGGACGTGTATCTATCGTACGGCGGGCTCCTACAATTCTATTTGGTAATGTAGTCCGCCCCCAGCGGGCGATTCCCGGCTTCGGAGACAACCCGATAGTTTGTTACGCCAGTAATATCAACTACGCTTTCGCGTCCGCAATAATTTTTCTTGCCTGTTCGTCAGCGACGACATTCGTTGGCTTTCCGGAATCACGGGCTGCCGCAAAAATTCCGGCGAGACGCGGACCGATTGCAACCACGTTCTGCATGACCTCATCTTCATCCATGTCGTCATAGTATTCGCTCGCCACATTGATGATACCGCCAGCATTAATCACGTAGTCCGGCGCAAAAAGAATTCCTGCATCGCTGAGTCGTTGTCCGTCAGTTTTTGTATCAAGCTGGTTGTTAGCGCCACCAGCAATAATTGTCGTGCGTAACTCAGGAATTGACTGCTCATTGAGAATTGC
>QNFK01000286.1 GCA_003645495.1 Gammaproteobacteria bacterium | reverse complement strand
TACCTGCATTCATCTGCGTTGCGACGACGGTTACGCCGCAACTGAATTCCTGCAGGAGACTCCGGTCTTTTTAGTTGTTTGGCGCCCCGCAAGGTCATGTGACCCAGGGGCTGTCCCGGACAAAATAAAAGCGGTAGTCTAACTGATCCGACCGAACATAGGACAGTCCCACTTGTCCAAAAGCCAGGAAAATCACTGAATTAGCAATGTTTCGTATTCTCGATCGCTACATTTTTAAAGAGATCGCCCAGTCCTGGCTGGGTGTGACGACGGTGCTGCTGTTTATCCTGCTGACCAACCAGTTTGCCCGTGTTCTGGGTGATGTAGCCAAAGATAAACTACCCAAAGATGCCATATTTCAAATAATCGGCCTGACAGCGCTGCAGTACCTGACGATCCTGGTGCCGATCGCTCTGTTTCTGTCGATCATGCTGGCGCTGGGTCGCCTTTATCGGGACAGCGAAATGCCGGCAATGATGGCCTGCGGCGTGGGTAACATCGATATTTATCGCCCCTTGTCCTGGTTGCTGATTCCACTGGCCCTGGCTGTGGGTTGGCTGGCGATGGACGTTGGACCAAAAGCGCTGACCGAAATCGAGCGCATCGGCATGGAGGCGCGGCGGCAGGCAGATCTCTCAAGCATTGAGCCTGGCCGGTTTACCAGCGGCAGAGAGGGCAATGCCGTGGTGTACGCGGAGGACGTCGTTGGGCCCGGCGCCGTGGAGAATGTTTTCGTGCAACGGCGTTCTGATGACGGTGAGATAGAGGTTGTGGTTGCAGAGCGTGGCGAGCAACGAGACACAGATGACCCGAACCTGCGCTTTTTTGTATTGCACGACGGACGTCGTTACAAGGGCGTTCCGGGAACCGCCGATTTCAGCGTCGTTGAATTCGCCGAGTATGGAATCCCATATCGCCTGCCGGCCGTGAAGGATTCAAACCTCAGGCCGCGAGCAATGCACACCGCAGATCTCATTTCATCCTCGCAGCCGGAATTGATTGCGGAACTGCACTGGCGTATTGGTATTCCCCTGGCGACTGTGGTGCTGGCGATTCTTGCCGTGCCGTTGAGTCGCAGTCAGCCACGACAGGGGCGCTACGGGCGACTGGCTATCGGACTGCTCGTTTTTATCATCTATTTCAATCTGTTGAGCGCCGGCAAAGCATGGCTTGAGCAAGGCACAGTGCCACCGTTTGCCGGCCTTTGGTGGGTGCATGCGCTAATGCTAAGCGCGGGTCTTGGCATGCTTGCCCTGCAAAATGGTCTTCATCGTCGAATATTTTCGTTCCGGTTTCTGCGATGAGCATCCTTACCGGTTATCTGATGCGTTCCATCCTGGCCAGCACGATGCTGGTCCTGTTGGTGTTCCTGGCGCTCGCCGGCTTGTTCGAGTTTATTGGTCAGCTGGGGTCAACGCAGGGCACGTTTGGTATACCGCAGGCACTGTTATTTGCGGCGCTACGCATGCCGCAACTCGCGTTCGAGATGCTGCCAATTGCGGCATTAATTGGCGCGCTGTTGGGTCTGGGTGGGCTCGCGAACAACAGTGAGCTGGTCGTTATGCGTACGGCCGGCCTGTCGATTGCCCGGCTGGCAGGAATGGTAGCAATTGCCGGGCTGGTTCTGACAATTTTTACCGGTCTGGTTGGCGAGTTTATTGGACCGCCGCTGGACTACTTCGCAAGAACGATGCGCGACGAAGCCCGCTACGAAATGGAAGACCGGGATATCGGCAATGCGGCCTGGGTGAAGGACGGAGCATCGATCCTGCACCTGGAAAGAATTAATGCGGAATTCGAATTTGGCGCACTCTACTTATATCGTTTCAATGACGACAAATCCCTCAAGTCGATTGCAAAAGCTGAAAATGCGGGGATCGACGAGTCCGATAACTGGATTCTTGAAAATTTTCGTGAAACACGATTTAAGGACGATGGTGTACAGGTTGTTGAGTCTGCTTTGGCGGTTGAGTCGTTTAATGTGGATGGCGATTTGCTCGGCATCACGCTGGTTAAGCCGGTAAGCCTCTCAGCACGTGGGCTCATGAGTTACATAAATTATTTAAAACAAAACGGGCTCGCTGCAGAACGCTACGAGACGGAATTCTGGTCGAGAATTTCCAAGACTGCCACGGTAATGGTCATGCCGGTTCTCGCGCTCGCATTTGTTTTCGGCTCATTGCGCTCTGCCGGGTCCGGTGGCCGACTGATGATCGGCGTCCTGATCGGGTTGGCTTATTTTCTGGCCAGCGAAATGCTGGCGAACTCCGGGCAGGTTTTCGACCTGAACCCGGCCATTGTCACCTGGCTGCCGTCTTTGGCGTTGGTAATGGTGACCGTTTTCGCCTTGAGCAGGGTGAAGTGAAGGGTTAATCCGTTTGTGGATTTTTGTTGTTGGCGCCGGGTTGTTGAATTCGCGGCTAAAGCCGCTCCTACAGATTGTAGTGGTGCTGACTGAATCGCATTGTACTGGCACATTCTGTAGGAGCGGCTGTCTCAACTGATGTGCTTGTGTAGCAGTGCATAGGTAGGTACGACAGCAAAGACGCCGTGAATTCTCAACCAACTACTCAGTCTTCGGGTAATACCGCAACCTCGTGCCCGAAATCCGATCATGCCAGGTCAGCCGATCTGCATCCCACAATTGCCACCAGAATCCCAGTCCAACTGGCAGCCACGACAAAATCGCCGCAAAGAAACGCAGACTTGCCGCAGCGTAGGACGGTTTGGCACCGTCGGCAGTTTCAATTCGCAATCGCCACGACTGCATGCCAAGTGTGCGTCCGTAACCGGACCAGAAGCCTACAAAAAACACGTATACAACGAACAACAAGGTGAGTTGGTGCAGCGTTGTTGCTGGTTCTACGGATTCACCGCTGCGCATACCGATGAACGGCAGCGTGGCAAGAAATAATAACGCCAGCACGAGCAAGCTGTCATATAAAATAGCGCCAAAGCGGCGGCGTAAACTTGTATTAGTCATTGTTGGACTACTAAAGGGAGTCGATGAAAGCGGCCATTCTACGACGAGTTGGCTCGCCCGGCATACCACCAAATCCAGCGCCGAGATTATCGGCCATGTGATGCAGTTTGCTTGTTGCCGGAATGGCGCAGGTAACTGCCGGGTGGCTGACGATGTACTTTAAAAAGAACTGACCCCATGATGCGGCGAAGTCGCTTGCCCAATCCGGCAGTTCGAGACCCGCAACAGCGCGAAATAACCGCCCTTCAACAAAGGGGCGATTAATCAAAACTGCGATTCCAAGGTCATGAGCGGCAGGCAGCATGCGTTTGTCCGCATCCCGCTCGCCGAGAGAATAATTAAGCTGGACAAACTGCGGCTTGTATTTACGCATGGCGTCTTCAATCTCATCAAGCTCACTTGATCGATAGTCCGTTATGCCGCTGTAGCGAATAAGATTGTCCTGCTGCCTTTCCCGTATTGTGCCCATGTGCACGTCCAGGTCGCGAAGATTGTGGACTTGCATGAGATCAATAACGTTAGTCTGCATCAGTTCTGCTGAACGTTGCATCTGACTTTGACCGGCGGCTTTGCCAGCAGTCCACACCTTGGTGGCAAGAAAGACCTGGTCCCGATTCCTGCCTGCTTGCAGCACGTCGCCGACGACTTTTTCAGCACGCGCGTACATTGGTGATGAGTCGACCAGTCGGCCACCTTTTTCTACCAACAATTCGATGATTGACTGTCGTAGTGCAAGTTCTTCGGCAGAACCTGCGACATCGAATACCTGCCAGGTTCCAAGCCCTATGACAGGCAGTGATTCGCCGCTTGCAGGAATGGGTCGGGTTAACATGGCAGTGGGCTTTGCAAACAGCGGGCCCGGCGCAATTCCC
>QNFK01000285.1 GCA_003645495.1 Gammaproteobacteria bacterium | reverse complement strand
GCTATAAAACATTAACTCTAAAAAAATCATAACTAAGGGGAAGTTCATGGACATTGCTAAAATCATAAGACTGGTAGGAGTCCTGTTTGCCGTTGTGGCAGGAGTAGTCACCATTCCGCAAGCGGCTGTGGTTATTGCTGTCATTGGCCTGGTAGGAGGCTATTTTGTTGAGGAGGACAGGCGCGTCCCGTTTCTCGTCGCGACCCTGGCATTGGTCGTGATACCGGGAGCCCTCTCATCCATACCTGTTGTTGGTGGCTATCTGACAGCCATCCTGACCAGCCTCAGTGGCTTGTTCAGCGCTGCAGCGTGCACCGTCATCGTTGTAACGACGATCGAGCGCATTAAGCCGTAACGGGCGAGCCGGTTCGTCGCAAAGAAAGCCCGTTCGCGGGCTTTCTTTTTGCCGCCAGGATATGAGAACGCCATTCAATAACATTACATAACATATTGATTTGAAACAAAAGTAGACCAGGAAATGTGATGCGGTTCACATTTCAGCGGCGGTGCTGTCTCTATACTGCGACAGAAGAGATGTCGCTATAGAGCGACAGCATGGAAGCAAAGATCACACAACGCCTAAGGCAATAGAATGGACACGCCAATTTCACAATCAAACGTTTCGTTGAATCTGTCCCTGATACAGAAGCGCTGCGAGGAGCTCATGCTGGAAGAGAGCACCGAGTTGTGCCTTGAGGACCCGGCACAGGAAAGGCCCGCCGACGATTCGTGTAATCCTTATAACCGATCCTAGTTAATCAACGCTGGATAGGTCGGCTTGCGCCTCGCTGTGCAGGTCGCGGATAAGGTACATGCGCCACATCCAGATGCCGAGCATCAGTAGCGCAGAAGCGGGCAATGCCGTGACTGGCAGCGCAATCGCCACAAAATCATAGATCCCGTGTAAAAAAGCAGTTATAGCAAGCGCACCCAACGCGGTTCGGAGCAACGCTTTCCCCTGCAAATGGGCGACACCAATGTAGAAGCCCCAGATCGACGCAAACAGGATGTGGACCAATGGGCCAGCGAATCCCCTGGCAATCGCTTCGATACCGGTAACAAACTGTAGATATTGAATATTCTCCATGGTCGCGAAGCCAAGCGCGATAAATGACGCATAGACTATGCCGTCAATAGGCTCATCGAATTCTTTAAAGCGCAAAATGATGAGCATGAAAAACACCATTTTTGCCAGCTCTTCGATGACACCGATGACCAGGACCGCATAAAAAAACAGCCCGACCGGGTTTCTATCCGCCAACAGGTAGGCATCGTAACGCAGGTCCACATATCCCAGCCCGACGTACATGAACTTGCCAAGCCAAAAGGCAGCGATACCGAGAGTGAAAGCCAGCAGCAAATGTCCCAAAGGCTCCGGCAGGTGCCGATCCTTGTAATAGTGATACCCGGCCCAGAACAGAACCGGCATGAGGACAGGAGCGACATACATCGAATAATGCATACCGCAGTATGTTCTCAGCGCAATGTAAGGTCCAGAATCAGCTCACAAAAGCGAATTATGCAAGGCAACAAAGCCGACGAAGGGGGAGACTGACAGTCGCAGGATGTATGTGCGCATTGCTCAATACGTTATCGTATGTGCATGACTGACGATCTTTTCGGCCTTGTCAAAGAACTGAATCTGCCGCCTGATGATTTCGCAATTTTCGGCAGCGGCCCATTGATTGTTCGCAAAATCGTCCCCTTTAAGAACGACCTGGATATTATTTGCAGGAATAAAGCCTGGGAGACCGTCCAGCGAATCGGCAAGCCGCAATACTTGCAGGATTACGATGCCAACATCGTATCAATGGCAGATGGCGCGGTTACGTTTGGAACAACCTGGGGCATCGGTCAGTTCGACGTCAATACACTAATCGATTCAGCCGAAATTCTGCAGGGATTGCCATTCGTAAAGCTGCAGTACGTGATCGAATACAAGAGAATCCGCGGCTTGCCAAAGGATCTGTCGCATATTGAAGCAGCCAGAAAAGCAGGATTTCTGTAAGGAACGTAGATTTCATTCTGCGACGCAGAGCACTGGCGCATGGTGCCAAGTCGCGGGACAACTGTCTCGCGACGCCAAAGGATTGCGGGGAATCAGGCGGAGATTTTTGCTGCTGCGCCCGACTCGACACTCACGGGCTCTTTCACCACCGTTGCTTTTCGCGCCTCTCCCATCTCGATTCTGCCCGAGAACCTGGCGCCGTCCTCCATTACGATCCGTCCGCAGTAAATATCCCCTTTGACACTGGAATCCCTGGACAGGGAAACCACGCCTTCACTGTGAATATTCCCGACCAACTGCCCCTCGATGATGACGGAACTGGCGTGGATATCTGCTTTGACCCGGCCTTCCTTGCCCACCGTAAGATTCTTCTTGTGGTGCGCAATGGTGCCCTCTATCTGCCCTTCGATTACGAGGTCTTCATCAGCCGACAGCTCACCTTTAATGATCAGGGTTGGCCCAATCACTGATACGTTCTTGGAACGAACGGCTCGCGTTTGTCCTATTTTTGGTGGCGACGAAAGATCCCGCCCGTCGTCATCTGATTTCTTGAACATTGCCATCTTTTTCTCCACATACGTAACAGCGATTAGTCGGTCAGCGTAGTCGAAAGAGTACTCCAGAATTCTTCCGCAGGCACGCAGATAGGCCGTCGTGGTTCACATATTTGCTAATAATTCGTTTGCCTCGAGCTGCTCTTAATCGTCTCCAGCCACCTGTCCAGACATCAGTTCGATTTCAGGAAACAACCGCAAGTGTTTGATATTTAGAAGACAACTGGCTATTTAACAAATCGGTATGGGCGTCGTCGCCATCTAGGGCAGGGCGCCTCCCCGCAAACAATTCCAATCCGCGGAATACATCCAATACCGAACTTGTCATTGATCGGTAGCGTAGTTGTGCTCGCGAAGTTCGGTCAGTTTCAGGATGTATTCCGGCGTCTCAGGTTCGCCACTAAACATGGCTGGGTCCACTTTCCTGGTAATTGCCCAGCGATGTAGCCAGGTTATGCCACCGGGACCGGTATAGCTGTCTGGCGACTGGTAGGCAGGGTCCTGCAGAGCTTCTGCCAGGGATATAAACGTATAGCCTTTCTCATCTAGTTTGTCCGCCAGCTTGCCAAACCAGGCCGAATTCAACTCATTAGCGTGCAAGAGCAGCACCTGCGCAATATTGCGCTCGAATAGCAGGATTGACTGGCCTTCGTAGAACTCAAACATTTCCAGCATATAAGTGACGTACTCGCTGCCTACTTGTGCCGCGAGCTCCGTTTCACCAGCTTGCAATGCCAGATCGTATGCGCGGGCGTAAATCCATTCGGAGTTATCAATGGTCACAGGCGCAACCTGGTAGCCGTTCTGTGTCAGAAACTCCTCAAAATCACGCTTGGTGTCCAGAGAGATGCCAGTGTGCAGGAAAGGGTGGCGAAAATACCTGATGGTCTGGCCGCGCTCTGCGAGCAGCTCGCTTGTAACCTCTTGCCCGCGAATCACATCCGCTTTGAATTCGTCCAGTCCGGTCCTGTGCAAGTCGAAATGTGAAAAGGAATGATTGCCAAGCTCAAGCCCGGCCGCCAACCACAGTCTGAGCAGATCGACCCTGCGCTCATCAGTTACATTATCTAATCGCAAACCGCGTTCATTGACGAAACCGATCGCTGGAATTTCCCGCTCCACAATGGACTGCAGGAGTCGCAGCGTTATTTTTCGCCGCATCACTTCGTCTTTGTGGACAGACGTAGCAACCGGGAGATCATCGAAGGTAATGGCCACAAGACGCTGACCAGCTGCTTCGCCCCGACTGGCAAATGCCGCGCACAATAATGACAATAGGAAAACTGAATAGAGAAATG
>QNFK01000284.1 GCA_003645495.1 Gammaproteobacteria bacterium | reverse complement strand
GCAGGCAGGTCTCGCAATAGCAATGGCGCCAGTTGCCGGCTATCTTGCGTTCGCTGATGTATTTGCCGGCTCCACTCAGCGCGGCGATGAGTTCGGGCAATGGCGCATCTGAAGTGTCGGCACTGCGGGCGCTGTTGAGCCACATGCAACCTGGACCAAACCTGCAGTTCTTACAGAGCGGCAGAAACTCGTTGTAATGACCGGAATTGACACAGTCGCTGAAGTCTACGTCCCGTTCGATAAGCCACCTGGGATACTCCAGCGTTAGTGCTAGCTGGCCGAGAATGGTCCTGGTTTGAGAGCCTGTGACTGTTGTCATTGGGGTGCCCGTTGCTTCGGTAATTCATAGCAAACGGGTGGGTTGGTGGCTATTCGGAGTATTACGTAGGCATAGATTTCGCGGCCAATTCGCCTTCTTTCCTGACATGTGCGAACTGGGTTGATGCGAATTGATCTTTAGTGCAATAAATGTCAGTTCGCGGTCACCGTCACCGTATTTGACAATTAATCAGGCGAACTGGCCGCGAATTTTTCGGGTGACGCCAGTTCTGATCAGAACATCTCGCTCGGCCCCGGCAAATCCGTCGCCGGCTTGTCACGGCCAACAATATAGTCGCCAGTAATCATCTTGTCGTAGCTCAGGCCAGGACCGACCATCGGGTACACCCCCGCATCCGGGTCGATAATGACCTCAAGAAATGCCGGTCCCTGAAAATTGACGAACTCCTCGACGACAGACGCAATGTCTTCTTTGCGATCCAGTTTCTTCGCGAATTCAAAACCGTCTGCCTGGGCAGTTTTTACGAAGTCCTTGCGATGCAAAGACTTGTCGCTGCCCGACATCCGCCCTTTGTAGTAGAGCTTCTGCCACTGGCGCACCATGCCGTCGCCAAAATTGTTGAAAACAATTACTTTTATCGGTAACCCGTAAGTTGTTGCTGTCTCAAGTTCACCGATATTCATGCGAATGCTGCCATCGCCATCGATGTCGATGACAAGCCGGTCCCGTTGCGCAAATTGCGCCCCGATGGCTGCCGGCAGGCCGAAGCCCATCGTGCCCATGCTGCCGGACGTGAGCCACAGGCGCGGTTCTGCAAAATCGAAGTATTGTGCGGCCCACATCTGATGCTGGCCAACGCCGGTCGAGATTATTGCCTTGCCGCCAGTGCGCCGATTAATTTCTTCGATAACCGCATAAGGCTGGATAAGATCACTGTCGCGATCGAAGTTCATGCAATGTTTCTTTTTCAGTGCAGCGATTTCTTCGTGCCAGACTGAAAAGTCCCTGGCAAATTCTGTGCGCTGCCCATAGGCAAGCAGGTCTTCCAGGTCGCGATTGAGCAGGCCGACATGGTGCCAGTCAACGCTGCGGACCTTGCCAATCTCGGACACGTCGACATCAAAATGCGCGATATTTTTTGCATTGGGCGCGAAACCGGCAGGATCACCGGCAACGCGGTCGTCAAAGCGCGCTCCTATCACGATGAGCAAGTCACAATCTTCAACAGCATAGTTGGCGAAAGCCGTGCCGTGCATGCCGAGCATGTGTAGCGACAGCGGATGCTTGGTATTGCTCGCACCCAGCGCCATGAGCGTGGTGGTGACCGGAATGCCGTAAGCGCTGGCAAAATGACGCATTGCTTTGGTTGCATTGCCGTTGATGACACCGCCACCGGCGTAAATCAAAGGTCGTTCGGCTGCGCCAAGTAATTTGTAGAGACGCTCGCAAGCGTCGTCGCTCAGGTGATTGTCGACGACAGCCTTTAACCGGCTACGGTATCCCTGCAGCGGCAATGCACCTTTTCCGGTAAATTCGCCTTCCCAGTTCTGCACGTCTTTGGGAATATCAATGACGACCGGACCAGGCCGGCCGGTACGGGCTATTTCAAAGGCACTGCGCATCGTCGCTTCAAGGCGTTCAGGGTCAGTAACCAGGAACACGTGCTTGGCGATGGCGCCCATGATGGCCGCGACCGGCGCTTCCTGAAATGCATCGGTGCCAATCGCATGCGTTGGTACCTGGCCACAAATTACGACAATGGGCACCGAATCTGCCATACAGTCGCGCACCGGCGTCACGGTATTGGTGGCACCCGGGCCTGAGGTCACCATGACAACGCCGACGCTGCCGCTGGCCCGCGCGTAGCCGGCAGCCATGAATCCCGCGCCCTGCTCATTGGCCGGGACGATCAGGGGGATTGGCGACTTGCCATCGGCAGATCGATGTTTATCGTTGTAGCGAAATACAGCGTCGTAAGTTGGCAGAATTGCGCCGCCGCTGTAGCCAAATATCGTGTCGACCTGCTCATCAGCGAGGACCTGCACGACCATGTCGGCACCGCTCATGCGCTCGCCGGCGAGTGGATGTTGCTGGTGTGGATCTGCGGATTGCTGTGTAGACATCGTGTTCTGGTCAAAGTCGTGTAAGTGGCGGATTTTGGGCGAGTGTTTACTAATTTTTATTGCATTGCAATACTCTATTAACTGCGCCAACATCTGTTCGGCAACAACCTGACAATGGTTTCAAACGAATGTATTTTTACGCGTGATTTGAGTATGCAATGCGACATGTAATCTCGGTTCTTTTGCAGAACGAAGTGGGTGCCCTGACCAGGATGACGGGCATGTTCTCCAGCCGTGGCTACAACATTGAATCGCTGAATGTGGCACCGACTGACGACCCGGTGGTGTCGCGGGTTACAGTGGTTATTACCGGCTCAGATTCTGCGATCGCGCAGGTAAACACGCAGCTGGCGAAGCTCGTTGATGTCCTTAATATTCACGATATGACGATTGGCGCTCATTTCGAGCGTGAACTCGCGATTGTGAAATTGCGGCTGCAGACAGGCGGTTACGAAAAAGTGCTGACGATGGCGGACAAATTTGGCGCTGAGATTCTCGATGACTCACAAGTCAGTTGTACGGTACAACTGACCGGGAGGCCCGCCGAGGTCGCCCAGTTCAGTGACGCCGCGGCGGGGATAGGCGAGCTTGCTGCCGTCGCCCGCAGTGGCAGCGTTGCCGTGTCGAAGGGCGAAGTAACCCTGTCATCATTCGCCCGGCATCACCGTCTTACCGGATAGCTTCGTCGCATGGAAAAACCTGCGCTCAACGATCTGCGTCGACTGGTAATCAAGATCGGTTCCTCGCTGCTGATCGATACTGACAACAAACTCAATCGCGACTGGCTGGAGGGTCTCGCGAAAGACATTGCCGCGCTTCGTGCTCGCGGGCACCAGGTTCTTATTGTTTCGTCAGGTGCTGTCGGCATAGGCAGTCACGTTCTGGGAATCAATGTGCGCCGTTCCAGGCTTGAGGAATTGCAGGCCGCAGCGGCGGCCGGGCAGGTACAACTGGTGCACGCATATCAGGAAGCACTGTGTAGGCATGACATCAAAGCTGCACAGATCTTGCTGACTCCGGCTGACACGGAAGTCCGGCGACGTTTTCTGAATGCCAGGGGCACGCTGGAGAAATTGCTGGAGCATGATGTTGTGCCGGTGATCAACGAGAACGACACGGTTGCGACTGATGAGCTGCGTTACGGTGACAATGATCGGCTGGCAGCAAGAGTTGCGCAGACAGTAATGGCCGATGGCCTGATCCTGTTATCTGACGTCGACGGGTTTTATACGGCCGATCCGCGCACGGACACAGCTGCCCAACATCTGCAATCAATCGACGCAATTACGGATGAACATTTCGCCATGGCGACTGGTGCCGGCAGCAAAATGGGTAGTGGCGGCATGCAAACAAAATTGCAGGCAGCCCGCCTCTCAACGCACGCCGGTTGCACAAGAGTTGTTACAAGTGACGCTAATGCGCAACCACTTCGTTCATTGTTCAACAGCGGCAAGCACAGGATT
>QNFK01000283.1 GCA_003645495.1 Gammaproteobacteria bacterium | reverse complement strand
TACGGCAGAGTCGACGAGATAGTCCTCTCAGCCTCATCAACAGAGTGACGTATCAAATGAAAACTTTAAGGCCAATATTGGCGATCCTGGTGCTCATAGCGCCGGCGTTGCCCATCCATGCGGAAGAGCTTGCCGATGAGGTGGCCGAACTGCGGCGACTCCTGATCGAAGTTCAACAGGATTACAATGCGCGGATCGACGATCTCGAAGCGCGACTGGCAAAAGCCGAGCGCCAGGCACGCGGTGCTGAGCGCAATGCCGATGACGCAATCGAACTGGCGGAGCAAACAGCAATCGACCAGACGTCCGGCGCCGCGTCGCCTAATGCCTTCAATCCAGCGATCGGCTCTGTATTCGTCGGCGGATATTCGAATGTAGATCCCGGGTGGAGCGAGATTCCCGGGTTCATCCCTGGCGGCGAACTGGGGCCCGGCGCGGCCGGATTCTCGCTTGGTGAATCTGATTTTAATTTGCAGGCAAGTATTGATTCGAATTTTTACGGCAACCTGACCCTGGCAATTGCCAGTGAAGATGGAGAAACTGCGCTCGAACTCGAAGAGGTCTGGATACAAACCACTTCATTGCCAAGCGGTTTCATGCTCACGGGCGGTCGGTATTTCTCCGAAGCCGGTTACCTGAACAAATTTCATCGTCATGCGGATGACTTCAGCGACAGGCCGCTGCCCTACCAGGCCTTTTTTGGTGGCCAGTACGTAGCGGACGGACTCCAGTTACGCTGGGTCGCGCCGACGTCCCTGCTCGTCGAACTGGGCACGGAGCTCAATTGGGGTGGAGGATTTCCGGCAACGGCGAACAGTGAAACATCGCCCGGCGCGTACACATTATTTACCAATATCGGCGGCGACATCGGCCTGAGTAACAGCTGGCAGGTGGGTCTGTCGTGGCTGTCAGCTGATGTGATTGATCGCGAAAGCGGCACGCCGGGTGAGACGTTCTCCGGGGACAGTGATCTTGCAACGATTGATTTCGTCTGGAAGTGGGCACCGGAAGGCAATCCGACACAGAAAAACGTCAAGGTGCAGGCCGAGTACTTCAATAGGTCCGAGGATGGAACATTCGCGGGCATGTTGTACGACGGCAGCCAGACCGGTTGGTACGTACAGGGTATATGGCAGTTCATGCAACGATGGCGAGCAGGTTACCGGCACGATGAAGTCGACGCAGACAACGGCCCGTTATTTGCGGGCACCATACTTGAAGATCCCGGACGCGCCTCGAAGCGCGACTCACTCATGATCGACTGGTCGTTGAGTGAGTTCAGTCGCCTGCGCATGCAATACATCCATGATCAGGTCTTATCTGAATCAGACCAGCAATGGTCGATGCAATACATCATGAGCATTGGCGCTCATGGCGCTCACGAATTCTAGAGGCGGAGACATGCATAGATTCACGATGTTTTTATTGATTTTATTGATGCCGATCGCCGCCAGTGCACTCGAGATTTTTGTTTGTGAACCCGAATGGGGCTCACTATTGGAAGAACTGGCCGGTGATAACGCAGAAATTACTGTTGCGACCACCGCGTTTCAGGACCCGCATCGATTGCAGGCCAGGCCAAGCCTGATCGCCGCTGTACGACGCGCCGACCTTGTTGTTTGCACAGGAGCGGATCTCGAAATCGGTTGGTTACCCCTTTTATTGCGTCGCTCCGGTAATGCAAAAATTCAGACTGGCAACCCTGGCTACTTTCTTGCTGCAAATTTCGTTCGTCGCCTCGAGATACCGAAAACCATCGATCGCGCGCAAGGCGACGTACATCCGCAGGGAAACCCGCACATCCACCTCAACCCGGGAAATATTCGGCGCGTTGCGGATGCGCTCGCGGAACGGCTGACGGTATTGGACGCTGGAAACAGTAATGAATACCAGGCGCGACTGGAGGATTTTCAGGCACGTTGGCAGGATGCCACGGAGCGTTGGGAAGACCGGGCACTGCAACTTGAGGGCATGCGACTTGCATCCCATCACCGCAGTTTTAGTTACCTGGCAGATTGGCTCGATCTGGATATCGTCGCAACGCTTGAATCAAAACCGGGTGTACCGCCCAGTGGTGCACAACTTGCGGCGTTGCTGGAACGACTCACGCCGAATCCGCCGTTGGGTGTTATCCGTACACCCTATGAAAATGAAAAACCATCTATGTGGCTCGCGGAGCGGCTCGAACTTCCAGAAATTAAATTGCCGTATACGATTGGCGGTACCGATAATTCGGTTGACTTGTTTAGCCTTTATGATGAGACAATTCGAATGCTGGAGGAACATAACCAGTGAGTGCAATTGAACTGAGTATCGTAATACCGGCTTTCCTCGCCAGTATGCTGGTTCTTAGCACCCATGTGCCTTTGGGAACGGAGGTACTGCGACGCGGAATTATATTTATCGATCTTGCGATTGCGCAGGTTGCCGGCCTTGGGGTAATTGCTGCAAGCGCGACCGGGTGGGAGGCTGAGGGCTGGATGGTGCAAATCGTTGCTGTCTCCGCAGCGCTGCTGGCTGCCTACATTCTGCACTGGACGGATAGGCGCTGGCCGGACATACAAGAGGCCCTAATTGGCATATCGTTTGTTCTCGCGGCAACCGCCGGAATCATTTTACTGGCGGGTAACCCGCACGGTGGCGAACATCTGAAGGAATTGCTGGTTGGGCAGATACTTTGGGTTAACTACGATCAGTTGTGGCCCGTAGCAATTGTCAACGGGTTAGTGCTTGTCGCCTGGTACTGGATGCGTGATCGACTGCAGGGTTTCGGTTTTTACGCGCTTTTTGCCTTCGCGGTAACTGCATCGGTACAACTGGTTGGCATCTACCTGGTTTTCGCCTGCCTCATTATCCCGGCGCTGGCGACCCGGCACATAGCCAGGCGAGGACTGCGGATTATCTGTGGTTACGGAGTTGGAATTGCAGGATGCATGGCCGGACTCCTGATTTCAGTCAGCGCCGACCTACCCGCTGGCGCTGTGATCGTATGGTCGCTTGCTTTCTTCGCGCTGATATTTTCATGGGCGTTATGGCCAGTTATTCGCCACAAAGACGAGATTGAGTCAGGTAGTTGAATGGGTTAAGTAGTCGAGCAAGGCGTGGCGCAATCGCGGCAGGATGCCGCTGCTACGGAAGCGAAAATGTGTCGGATTTTGTTCGCCGTTGCCGGATCGAGCATTCGCGACTGGTCTTTAGTTTATGGGACAGCAGTGATCCGGCACCTTTTCCCAATATAAATCCGGCACCTTTTCCAAACGACGACTCTGCCCTTGCGGCAGGTCGGGTATTAGGCCTAGCATAGGGCCCATATAATCAGGTCGATCGAAGAGAGCAAGAGTGCCAACCTCCCAACCAGAAGTATTAATTAGCGCAGAAGAAATCCAGGCTCGCGTTGTTGAACTGGCGGCACAAATCTCTTCTGATTATGCCGACCATGGCGAACTGATTCTCATTGGCGTATTAAAGGGCGCCTTCATCTTTCTCGCTGATTTGTCGCGCAACCTGACGATTCCGCGACAAATAGAATTCATTGCTGTGTCCAGTTATGAACATGGCAGCATTCGCAGCGGTGCGGTTCGTCTCGTTCTCGATGTTCGTGAAAGTATTGAGGGCAGGCATGTGCTTATCGTCGAGGACATCGTCGATACCGGACACACCCTGCACTACCTCATTAATATGCTGAAATCCCGCAATCCGGCATCCGTTCGTACCTGCACTCTCGTGCGCAAAGAACACAGCGCCGAGGTCGATGTCAGTGTCGACTACCTGGTATTTAATGTCGGTTACGAGTGGAGCGTGGGATACGGGCTCGATTTCGCTGAACACGATCGCACGCTGACTTACATCGGTATCGTGCAACCTGACGATCAATAAAAAT
>QNFK01000282.1 GCA_003645495.1 Gammaproteobacteria bacterium | reverse complement strand
TTGCTGATATCGATTGCCTGGATAGCTCCGGTCACTGTTAATGCACAGGGTGAGGAAGATCTCGGGCCGCAACCGGCGTGGGTCGACCTGTCGGCAAGTGAGCGCAAGGCTGTATTGGCGTTCGCCGAGGATTACAAAGACTTCATGCGTGTCGCGAAGACGGAGGTGAGCTTTGTCAATGAGGCTGTCAAGGTCGCGAGAGATGCGGGATTCAGGGAGTTGACCGGCAACACTGAATTAAAACCAGGTGGCCGGTACTACGATATTAACCGGGGACGCTCGATAACACTGATCGTGCCGGGTGAGAAGGCGTTCGCTGATGGCTTTCGCGTTGTCGGTGCCCATATCGATTCGCCACGTCTGGAGCTGAAAGGACGTCCTTTATATGAGCAGGAAGGCTTCGCTCTTTTTCAAACTTACCGGCACGGCGGTATCAAAAATTATCAGTGGGTCAGTTTGCCGCTTGCACTCGTTGGTCATGTTGACAAGAAGGATGGCTCGCGCGTCGAGATATCAGTTGGTCTGGACCCGGACGATCCTGTTCTGATTATTCCGGACTTGTCGCCGCATGTGGATCATGACTATCGCGAGCGTATGAACCGGGACGTAATCGAGGGTGAAGAACTCGACCCGATAATTGCCACGCTTCCGGATGAAGCACATTCTGTGTCAGGCGCTGTGCTGGCTTTTCTCGCTGCTGAATATGGCATTGAAGAAGAGGATCTCACCTCGGCAGAGTTGGCGCTTGTGCCCGCATTGCAGCCCCGGGATGTCGGTTTCGACAGAAGCCTTATGGCCGTCTATGGCCAGGATGACAAGCTGTCATCGTTCGTCGCCTTACGCGCAATCATGGAGCAGAGCACACCGGAGTACACATCCCTGGCATTTCTCGTGGACAACGAGGAAGTCGGCAATGTGAACAATACGGGCGCCAGCTCAACCTATCTCGTCGATTTGATGAGTGAGCTTATTCATCGCCAACGTGGCGACGCCTATAGCGACTATGATTTGCGTCAGGCATTGCGGAATACCAAAGTTGTATCTTCGGATGTGAATCCCGGGATACATCCAACCTGGCCGGATGTCTGGGAAGCCGGCAATGCACCACGACTGGGTCATGGTGTGAATTTCAAATTGTATGGTGGCGGCTTCAATGCCAATTCGGAATACATTGCCTGGACCCGGGCTTATCTCGATGCAGAAGGCATTGCGTGGCAGACAGCGACTTACAAGGGCAAGGCATCGGGTGGGACGATCGGTAATTCTTTATCACGAAATAATATGGAAGTGATTGATTATGGAGTGCCGGTGCTGTCGATTCACTCAACGTATGCGGTCAGTTCAAAAGTGGATTTGCATATGTTGTATCGGGCGATGAATGCGTTTTATCGGTACGAGCGATAACCCTGCACATACTTGATCTGGCACATTCGTGGCCATTAGATCGAGATCAATCTGTGTAGCAAACTGTAGGAGCGGCTTTAGCCGCGAATGCTTAAGTTTTGCGAGGGGTTAAGCATTCGCGGCGTCTTCGCTCTCGTGCATTCCTCTGCGCTGCAACCAGGCACATTAGTTTAGACAGCCGCTCCTACAGCCTGCTACGTAACTTGAGCTGGAACCAATGGCCACGAATGTGCCATTGCCTACCACGGCAGCGGATAACCCTCCGCATGCCAGAAGCTGCCGCTCGTTTCCATAGTCAGCTCATCCATTCTTGCAATCAATCCTTGCGCTGACTTTTCAGTCGAAACGCCACGGCCACCGGTCATATCGGTTGCGACGAGGCCCGGGTGCAGTAGCGCGACAGCGACGCCTTCCGCTGCGAGATCATGGCGCAGATTCATGCCAACCATGTTGGCCGCTGCCTTCGAACAGCGGTAACCATAATTATTTCCGGAACTGTTGTCCTCGATAGATCCTACGCGACTGCTCACGATACCGAACTTAGCGCCCTTGCCCAGGTTATTCCTCAGCGCAAGGATGACACGCAGCGGACCGATTGTATTAATGCGATATTGTTCGAGCATGGCGTCGAAATCGATCGTATCAAGCGTGTCCGAACGTAATATGCCAGCGTTGTTGATAACGACGTCGATTGCGACGTCTGCCAGTGCCGTCGTCATCCTGGCGACGCCATCATCTGTTGATACGTCTACGCCATCAATTACACGTATACCGAGATCGATCAGCTCGGCGTTTGAGTTTCTACAAACGCCAATGACATCGTCACCCCTTGCAAGATACTGTCGACACAGTTCAAGTCCGATGCCACGATTGCAGCCTGTTACCAGCACAGTAGCCATTAGATAAAGCCTACTTTGTGTCTGAACGCGAAAGTGTTTGCGTTAGCTGGTACAGAAATTCCTGCCCTTCGAAGTACGACTCGATTCGAATACGTTCATTCTGTCCGTGCGCACGAACATCGTCGATGTCATTGAACAGTCCCGACACGCCATATACCGGGATACCAACATTACGCAGATACAGCCCGTCGGTTGCGCCAGTGCTCATCATTGGAATAACGGGCACGCCGTGCCACATCGCCTCTGTAACCGATTCGATAGCACCGAGCATTTCCGGGGTCAACGGTGACGGTGGCGAAGGTTTTGCATCGGCAAGCGGGGCAATCGTTACCGCGTCATCTCCGATTACGGTTTTCAGCGTATTTTGTACAGCATCGATCGATTCACCGGGCAATACACGGCAGTTAACCGTCGCTATTGCGCGTTGTGGCAATGCATTGTCTGCATGCCCTGCATCGAGCCGTGTCGCGACGCAGGTTGTGCGCAAGCGGGAATTATAAAACGGCGTTTTTGACAAATAGGCAATCGCCGCCGGGTCGGGCGGGCTTTGCAGGACTCCGCGCATGGCATTCGCCAACTCGCCCTCCTCAAGTTCTGCGGAGCGCTCAAAGAACAATTGCGTCACTTCATTAAGGATCACCGGAAAATCGTGATTCCGAATCCGCACCAGCGCATCGGCAAGATGGTAGATCGCATTATCCTTGAGCGGCAAAGAGCTGTGCCCACCGGGATTGGTCACTTCCAGCATGTAGGTCTGGTAGACCTTTTCGCTGGCCTGCACACCGTTGGCGACGTGTCTGCCATCTTTCATCGCACCGCCGCCGCCTTCATTCAATGCATACTCGGCATCGATCAATTCCGCGTGATTTTCCAGGAGCCACTGCACACCGTTGTGATCGCCGCCTTCCTCATCCGCGGTTAAGGCAACAATGATGTCGCGATCGGGCTGGAAGCCTTCTTCTTTCATACGGATCAGGTTGGCGATGTGAATCGCTGCCTCATCCTTGTTGTCGGTAGTGCCGCGACCGTAGTAGTAACCGTCCTCTTCAATAAAGGTGAACGGCGGCAGCGTCCAGTCAGCCGGATCTGCCTCTACGACGTCGATGTGGGCCAGCAAAAGCAAAGGTTTACGACCAGTGTCCCTGCCGCGATATCGCGCCACCAGGTTGCCCTTTTTCTCAGCCGGACCGAGCACCTGCACGTCCTCTTGCGGAAAGCCGGCGGCCAGCAAACGGTCGGCCATGGCCTGGGCTGCAGCTGTATTGTCACCAACGCTGTCGGTCGTATCGATCTCGATTAACTCTCTGAGGATGTCACGTGCCAGCTCCTGGTGTGGCAGCAATCCTGGCGTTGCGGCTGCTGCCGGGGCGGAAACGGCAGGCTCTGTTGCCGGAGGGGCTTCAGTTGCCTGTTCCTGGCCGCAGCTCGCGACGAACAACACTGCGGGGAGGAGGTACAGGGTGGTTCTTGCTGGCGTCATCTTTGCGCTCCGAAAATACTGTTAATTCAAAGAGTTACATATTCGATAGGGTTATATGCCGGCGCCTGGATGGGTCGCCGGGGCGTCAAGACTACGG
>QNFK01000281.1 GCA_003645495.1 Gammaproteobacteria bacterium | reverse complement strand
TTCGGCCTCCGCAGGAGTTTCTTTTAAAGTTGTTAGTCCAAACTTGCTAAAACGCATGTATATTCTGATCCGGTTATTGTTGGCGAGCGTATTCTACACGAGTGTCCGGGTTTTCGACCTACTGAAATGGCAGTAAAAATATTGACTATCTTGAACAAGATGCAGGCGGGGCAGGTTGAAAGGCAAACATAATCCATTTGCTGCCAGAGAAGGACTGCCATTTCTGATTGCTTCATTGGTAGCCATATTTGTCGCATTTCAGTTGGGCAATTGGCTCTACGCAATTGCTCCGACCATTGTTTTAATCTACGTGGTGTTGGTGTTTCGCGATCCGATACGTGAAGTTCCGGCGGTACCGCTTGGTGTTGTGAGCCCGGTAGACGGTACTGTGGTTGGAATCGGGCTTACCGACAAAAGCGTACTGAATGGCGAGGCGCACAAGATAATTATCCGGGTAAACAGCCTCGGCACCTATACGGCACGTTGCCCGGTCGAGGGCAAAATCATGGATTTTCGCGTCGAACTCTCAAAATCGGTCGCGCCTGGCGGCGCACGCGGGCTGTGGGTGCGGACCGACGAAGACGACGATGTCATATTGCAATTTCACGGTCACCGGTTTGGCCTGGCGCCGCTTGCCTTTCTCGGCTACGGCGAGCGCGTGGGGCAGGGACAACGATGCGCGTATTTGCGTTTGACCCGCTTTGCCGAAGTACAATTGCCAATCAATGGTCGGGTCCTGGTCAGCGAAGGTCAACGGGTCTCAGCGGGCAGTGACGTGCTCGCAAAATTGCCACATCCATAAGGCCGCAAAAGTATGTCAGCAGAAGCGCGCCGCCGTGCCTACCTCGAAGCTCTGGATATAGACGTCTGGACGCCGCGTGGTGCGGATCCGGCAGGTGCCATGGAAGAAGTAGAGGTGGCGCCGCAAGCTCTCGCAACAGACTGGGACGGTTTGCGACAACAGGTAGCTGCCTGCACTTTGTGCTCCCTCAATAAGTCCCGTACGCAGACGGTATTTGGCGTCGGCAATCAATCGGCCGACTGGATGATCGTCGGTGAAGCGCCCGGCGCCGAAGAAGACCGGCGTGGGGAACCGTTTGTTGGTCGCGCCGGCAAACTGCTCGACGAAATGTTGCGCGCCGTGGGGTTGCAGCGAGATGCTGTTTTCATTGCCAATATTCTGAAATGTCGCCCACCGAACAACCGTGATCCACTGGCCGAGGAGGCGTCTTCGTGTCGGGCGTATCTCGAGCGGCAGATTCAACTCGCTAGGCCGAAACTGATACTCGCAGTGGGTCGGGTGGCTGCGCAGCATTTACTCGGCAGCGATGCCCCGGTCGGTCGGTTGCGCGGCCAAAAACACACCCTGAACGGCGGACAGCTGCCTGTGGTGGTGACGTATCATCCTGCCTATCTGCTGCGTAGCCCGACGCAGAAACGCAAGGTCTGGCAAGACCTGTGCATGGCCAGGCAAATAATGGAACAGCCCGATCAATGATAATGCCGACAGCAGAACCACCGTCCAATGTCAGGGTGATGGTCCACGATGATCTAAAGCAAATTTCTGATATTGAACGTCGCAGTTATGATTTTCCGTGGAGTCACGGGGTATTTCGTGACTGCCTGCTTGCCGGATACCACTGCATCGTAATCGAGCGGGCCGATACCGTTGTGGGTTACGCGATTTTGTCGGTCGCGGCGGGTGAGGCACACATACTCAATCTTTGCGTGGATTCTGCGCATCGCCACCTGCGCTACGGCGAGCGCCTGCTGGATGAGATTCTGCTGCGTGCAAGAGGGGCAGAGGTAAACGAGATTTTTCTCGAGGTGCGGCCATCGAACATAGCTGCCCTTGCGCTGTACAAAAAAAAGGGCTTTCACGAGATCACCCAGCGACCGGCGTATTACCAGGCAAAAGATGGCCGTGAAGATGCCGCGGTTCTGTGCAAGGTTCTCAATAAGAGAGACTAGGGATTTGTTGTAGTTCCGATGATTTTTGACCGGTGCGTTCACGATGCGATGCCTTACTTCGTAGCTGGCATTCGCGGCTAAAGCCGCTCGTACAGAACGTGCCAACTAGTAAGTTCCTGCCAGGTTTGTAGGGATGCGTAGGAGCGGCTGTCTCACCGGATGGCATTCGTCTCAGCCCACCGTTGTGTGCGGGGGCGAAGACGCCGCGAATTATTCCGGTTACGACTTTCACGGAATTAGGATAATTCCTCGCCGAAATGCCACATTGACGAAGCACTGGCTGGGATCATCACGAGCCGCTACACTGCGGGCCATTTTGTGGCTAGACCAGAATTCAATGTCAATCATCCAGCAAGAAGTCAGCAGGCGGCGGACATTCGCCATCATTTCGCTTCCGTTTGTTAGTGATACGGCGACCACCGAGAAGCTGCTGCTTTTTGGTGGCGCCATCAATATGGCTGGAACGGTCAAAGGGCGAAAAGCCAGCCGCCATGCTACCTCTGACTGGATGGCCCTGGAGCAACAACGCGGTATATCCATTACCTCATCGGTCATGCAATTTCCGTATCGGGATCGCATCGTCAACCTGCTCGATACTCCGGGCCATGAGGATTTCTCGGAAGACACCTACAGAACCCTGACGGCGGTGGATTCGGCGCTGATGGTGATCGATTGCGCCAAGGGTGTGGAGAAGAGAACGATCAAGCTGATGGACGTTTGCCGCTTGCGCGACACACCGATAATGACTTTTATCAACAAGCTTGATCGTGATGGCAGGGAACCGGTCGAGCTGCTCGATGAGATCGAATCGACACTGAAAATTCAGTGTTCACCTGTCACCTGGCCAATTGGCATGGGGCGGGAGCTCAAAGGCGTCTATCACCTGCTGCAGGATCGAATTTACCTTTACTCGGCCGCTGGCAGAGAAAATATATCGACGATAGAAGCCATTGACGGCCTGGATTCAGCGGCGGCGGAAGAAGTGCTCGGTGACGATTTCGGGAGGTTTCGCGACGAGGTTGAATTGGTACGCGGAGCCTGTCCCGAGTTGTCCATCGAAGATTACCTGGCGGCGAAACAATCTCCGGTATTTTTTGGTTCGGCAATTTCAAATTTCGGTGTGCAGGAATTACTCGACTCTTTCGTAGAGTTAGCGCCGCCACCGGAACCACGTGAGAGTGAGACTCGCACGGTCAAGCCGGATGAGGATGATCTGACCGGGTTTGTATTCAAAATCCAGGCAAATATGGACCCCGGCCACCGCGATCGAATTGCGTTCATGCGTATTTGTTCTGGCGAATATAAAAAGGGCATGCGACTCAAACATGTTCGCAGCGGCAAAGAAATGAAAATTGCAGACGCGATCACGTTTATGGCTGCAGATCGCCAACATGCTGAAACAGCCTATGCCGGGGACATACTCGGGTTGCATAACCATGGCACGATCAATATTGGAGACAGCTTCACGCAAGGCGAAGAGTTGCGCTTTTCGGGTATACCAAGCTTCGCACCTGAAATCTTCCAGCGTGCAATACTGAAGGACCCGTTAAAACTCAAGGCGCTTAGAAAAGGACTCGCACAGCTCTGTGAAGAGGGCGCAACCCAGTTGTTCAAGCCAATGCGAAATAACGACCTTATCCTTGGCGCTGTCGGTCCGTTGCAATTTGACGTGGTAGCGCACCGCCTTAAAGATGAATACAAGGTTGAGTGTCAGTTTGAGTCAATCAATGTAGCGACCGCTCGCTGGGTCGAGACGGATGATGATAAGAAAGTGCAGGAGTTTCAGCGCAAAGCACATGATAATCTGGCGCTGGATCACAATGATCGGCTGGTTTACATCGCGCCAAGTAAAGTGAATCTGAATCTCACCATCGAACGGTGGCCGGACATCAAATTTATGGAAACCAGGGAATAC
>QNFK01000280.1 GCA_003645495.1 Gammaproteobacteria bacterium | reverse complement strand
CCTGTTGCGTTACTGACCCCGGGTGCCAAAAGCACGCCGGGGTTTTTTATTGGGTGGTGGGAAAGAGGTTTGCCGGTGAGGCGGCGGGAATCCTTATGTAGTAAGAAACCTTTCCAAAACCTCACGAGCTTCATCCACGCCTTGCCTGTCATGCGCCGAGAAAAGCTGCACGGTCGCTGAGTCACCCAGTTCTTTCTTTACCTGCAACAGCGCTGTTGCTGCCTTTCCGCGTTTTAGTTTGTCGGCCTTGGTCAGAAGCACATGGACAGGCAGTGATACCGAACCGGCGAAAGAGAGCATTTGCCGATCGAAATCCAGCAGTTGCCTGCGGATATCCACAACCAGCAGCAGACCGGTCAGGCTTTGTCTTTGCTCAAAATAACTTTCCAGCAACTTGCCCCAATGCTGCCGTACCGACGCTGCCACCTTCGCAAAGCCATAACCCGGCAAATCAACCAGTCGTTGCCCGTCACGCAAATCGAAAAAATTCACCAGCTGGGTTCGACCAGGCGTCTTGCTGGTCCTGGCAAACTGTCGCCGATTGACAATAACGTTGATAGCGCTGGATTTACCGGCGTTCGAACGCCCGGCCACGGCCACTTCCACGCCATTGTCCGGAAGGAACTGGGTGGGCGCATTGGCGCTTGTAATGAATCTTGCGTCAGGAAACTGGGACATGGGAACGGGCCACGATATGTGTATAATTTGGGGCCTGCTGGGGCGGCCGGGCCCTATAGTGACGGCTTCTGGGTCATGCGGCAAGGCCGCTGTAATAAGCCCACGCCAGCGACGGCAGCGGGGGAATTTACGGATTGACGTCGCGTCCTGGTTTTGTTTTCTTACATTTTTTCGCGGCCATACAAACGCTGCTCTGAAGTAACGGTTGGTTAATATGAATAAGAAGTTTGCCGCACTTAGCCTGTGCGTTTTGTTTGCCGGTACGGCGTTCGCTGACGGTATCGTCGATGGCGATGCCGAAGCGGGTAAAAACAAGGCCGTAACCTGTGGTGCCTGTCACGGCGCTGATGGTAACAGTGTCAATCCGGTATGGCCGAGTCTCGCTGGGCAACATCCAACCTATACTGTTGCACAATTGCAGGCATTCAAGAACGGCACCCGTTCTGAGCCGCTGATGCTGGGCCAGGTAATGTCGCTAAGTGATGAGGACATGAGAAACCTCGCCGTTTATTTCGCCAGCATGCCTGCCGCCGCCAAGGCAGTTGCGGATCCGGCAACTGTTGATCGTGGTCAGCGACTTTATCGCGGTGGTGATCGCGATAACAAATCTTCCGCCTGTATCGCCTGTCACGGCCCGACAGGACGTGGCAACCCGGCAGCCGCCTATCCGTCACTCAAGGGGCAGTACGCCACGTATACTGCGACGCAACTGCGTGCGTATGCCAGCGGCGCACGGCAATCCGACGGCACTACCAAGGTTATGCGTGATATAGCGTCCAGCCTGAGTGAGGAAGATATTGTTGCTGTCGCTTCCTACATTCAGGGTTTGCAATAACATAATCGGCGAATTGCCACTAAACCATTTGTTCTTAAGCCAGTCAGAACCATAGTTCTTTCCGGAGATTTTTTATGAAGCGCATTGCAATTTTCGGCGTACTCGCCGCGGTACTCGTACTTGGATTTGTAGTATTTAAACAGGAGCCAACGCCGAGCCCCGTTATCGAACCTGTAGTGGATGAAAGCGCAATCGTTGCGCCCGAAGTCGATGCGCTTGAGGAAGCGCCGGCAGAAGAGTCCGAACAACCGCAAATGGTTGAGGAATCGGCTGCCGAGGAAGAAGAAGTTCAGGCGGCAGATCAACCGATAATCCTTGCGCAGGCAGATGTGCCAACCGCACCAGCGGAGTGGAAATTCACCGAAGGCACGCATTATGCGCGCATGGTGCCGACCCAACCGACCGTCGGTGGAGCCGATAAAATCGAGGTTGCCGAGTTTTTCTGGTACGGCTGTGCGCACTGTTATTCCTTCGAAGCCTACGTCGACCCGTGGCTTGAAACCAAGCCCGCGAATGTACGCTTCGTACGCATTCCGGCCGTCTGGAACGCGTTGGTCAAACTTCATGCACAACTCTATTACACAGAAGAGGTGCTGGTTAAGAACGGCAAGATCAAGAATCCGGCACAGTTTCGTGCTGCTGTTTTCGCCGAATACCATCAGCGCGGCAACCGCCTGGCCTCCGAAGCAGCGATCATGGATCTGTTCCAGATACATGGTGTCAGTAACGAGGATTTTTCCAGTACATGGAAATCGTTTGAAGTTTCGCAGAAGCTGCGCGTAGCGCAGGACCTTGCACGCCGCTACAGTATTGCCAGCGTGCCGGCGATTGTGGTCAACGGGAAATACCGCACCGGTGCGGGTGAAGCCGGGGGCTATCCACCATTGATGGACTTGATTGACGAACTAATCGTCCGTGAATCTGTGCGGTAGCGAGTGTTCCTGCCTGACTCAGCTAGCCTGCGTCTTCAGCAACTATTCTCCATGTGTTGCCGGCCGAGCGACGCCAGTAGAGTCGCTTCGTTGTTCGCACAGGACCACTGTCGGTCACCAGAATCTGGGTAAACCGACTCAGGAAAAGGTCTGCGGCCTCAGGATCGGCCAGCAACATCACGTCATTGAGCGTGACGTCTTCAAGCTGCCTGGCCTCGAATACACTCAACCGGTATGACGACCAGTCATCGCGGTCCATATCCCGGTAGCGAAATTCATCTGCATACAATGAGAGATAAGTCAGCAGATCACCTTCTGCCAGACTTTGGCGCCACATGTCCAGCGCCAGTCGAAACTCGAGACGCATTTTTTCAAGCTCGTCGGCCGTCGCCCAGGTTAGCTCCCGCGCGACGATAATTGGCGTTACCAGGGGTTCCAGCTCGTCGGCAAGACGTAATATCTCGTCGTTCGGCAAAGCAAGGCAACCGTCTGTATCCAGTGCTGGCCGCTGTGGATTCTTGTGATCGACACCATGCAACCAGATGCCATAACCCGTTCGCTGGTTGTGCCTGTCCCAGGCATTCGGGTAGTCAAGCGGAAATGCGGCTACCCCATATTTGTCATCCAGCATTGACGTGTCGAGCCTTTCGGTAATGAAGTAGACGCCCAACGGAGTTTTCCTGTCCCAGGCCCTTTGTTTGCCGGCACCGTTCAGGCCAATCGACATGTAGCGCTGGTCCTGCTCGATAATTCTGCCACCTGAGCGAACGAAACGATGCATCGTCGCAGTTTTGGTATTCGCGATCAGAATATCAGTAACCGAGTCCGGCATTTCCAGCAGATACGCTGGCAAGCGAGTTGCCGTAGCCGCAATGGGCGTTGAGTCGGCAGCTATTGTTTCCTGTTTTCCCGTCATGACCAGGCAGAGCAACACAAACGAGAATAATCGGATTCCTGTCATAGACCTGATTGAATCCCGTCACGGGCGAAATTACAACCAGCAATGTCACAGGCAGTGCAATTGAATCGACTGTCAGTCATCTTCAATTCCTGTCAGGAAGTTAACGGTATTCTGGCCGATGTGGTCTACAGAGTACCCACCTTCAAGTACTGTAAGCGTTGGCATCCCGGCAGCTGCAATTGTTTTCCCCATTTGCAGAAAATCAGCGATCGTAATACCAAAGTGCGTGGTTGGATCACCTGCAAATGTATCCAGCCCCAGGGCGACGACCAGTGCATCTGGTGCAAAACCCGACAAACGACTGAGTGCTTCCGTCAGCGCGACCTTGTACTGGTCCCAGTCTGTGCCGAAAGGTAATGGGTAGTTAATATTAAAGCCGTGACCAACACCCGCACCGGGCTCATCTTCGTAACCAAGAAAATACGGATACTCAAGTCGCGGATCGGCATGCAATGAAATGGTCAACACATCGTTGCGCTCAT
>QNFK01000279.1 GCA_003645495.1 Gammaproteobacteria bacterium | reverse complement strand
TCGATATCTTCAACGATGATATTCAGGTGAGAAATTCCCAGTACATATAAACCGGGATCGGCGTTATTGCCTGCAAAGCCCAGTTCCTTGTCGGCAACCAGACCCGACGGAATGTCTGACTCTGCAGAATTCTGATCCGGTGAACAGGCCACAATGCAACTAACGACGAATACGACTTGCAGTGCTCTCAACATTTTGTTCATTATTTCCAACCCGATTTTTAATGATTACCTGCGGCCACACTTTACTTCAAGCATCGCAAAATCCTGAATATAAGCCGGCGCTTCAGTTGCATTCCTGCCGATGATCGCTTTCAGGACTTCTATTTCGGTCTCAGCGTCGGCAACCGGATCGGCCCTCATCCACTCGCCTGTCTTAATCTCACCACCAATATGGTAGGTCGGTCGCACCGTCCACCTGTATGTCTGGCACGCTTCAAGTTCTACAACGAGAGTGTGACTGGATTCCTGAATCCGTTCCTCAGCGTAAACAAGTTCATGTGCATTATATATTTCTACATCGTAGTAAATGTCCGATGCATTAATCGTGTCAGCCCAGGATCCATAGGGATCACCGCCAAGCAATTCCAGATTCCATGCGAGCGTCGGGCTTAACGACTTGGTTCTGCCTTGCCACTCGTTCTTTTTGATCCGCTCTACGGTCTTCGTTTCCTCGGGGGTCAGCTTATGATTTAACGACACCCGGGCGAAGACATCATCCGTCAGTTCACGCCCGAGATAGTGGCGCGCAAAATTCGCATAATCCCGAAATAATGCGTTCTCGTTACTGGTCCAGTTACTTAGCGTGTCCGTTTCCTGGTAGTGAATAACGGTCTTGTATATATCCATGCCGTCGCTCACGCGATTTAGCGTCGCACCTGCTGATATTGTCAGGATGGCTTCATTTTCCTGCACGTCAATCCTTACTGTATTGATACTTACGTACAGGATCGCGTCCGTGTCGGGCGGAATCGGAGTGGTTGGCGCAAACAATTTTGAATCAAGATTGGGTACCTTACGAATGCCCCAAAAGACGTCCAAAGCCAGGTTTTCGTTGGTCAACGGCTGGTTCGCCGCATTTGCAAGAACCTCAGTCAGCGCGTCCCTGAATTCCTGTACTTCTCTTTTATATTTTCCCGTAATTCCGCCGAATATTGCACCGGGTAGCGCCATTCCCGGAATTGGAAAATTAATAGGGGCCCCGCCGACTTCCTTCGAAATGGTTCCGATTCTCGATCCGGAATCCATTCCTCCTATAAGCCCAGGTGTATCCTGCTCATAACTACCACTAACTTGATTATTCGCGGGACTCAGTCCCGGCACTACAACAACCTTTTTTATAGACGACCGAAGCGACTCTGACATGTGCGGGTCCGGCGCGGGCGCTTTCGGTTGTTGTTTGCTTGATGGTGACGCCGGAACAGATTGCCCATGCGCCGCCCACCCGGAAATTAGTGCTGCGGCGGTGAACACAAAGAGCGTGGCCCTGCTGATCGAGGTGTGTGTGAATCTGCTGTTTTGATTTTGCCTATTCATAACACGCCCTTTGCCGGGTTGGAAAATGAGAACTTGCGGTCGATTGTACCCAGGCTAAGAGACTTAAACGGGTCACTGCAGGAATATTTGGTTTTCGACACGCCCGGTAAAGATAGATTCAAATTTCCAACCATCGCTTTTTGCGTTTAACCAAAAATTGGAACCAGAGATCAGACTGCCGGATCTACTCCAGACTAATAATTATTTTCCCGCGAGCGTGCCCTTCTTCCGAATACCGAATTGCCTCCTGAACCTCGCTCAGCTTATAGCGCCGATCGATCACCGGAGTCACTTTGCCGGCCTGCATGAGCTCAGCCAGGATGGCCAGATCATCTTTGCGGAGTTGCGCCAGAATCATGACGATTTCCTGCTCAACAAAAGGTGACATCAGAAGCGCTTTGATCGGGTTCATCATAGGTCCAAGCCAGTTTCCTTTTCCGCCTCCGACAATAACCAGGGTGCCGTTCGGCTTAAGAGCACGCTTGTTTTCTGACAGGGAGTGATTGCTTACCATATCGACGATCAGGTCGTATTGTTCTCCGCTTTCGGTGTAGTCCTCTTTCTTGTAGTCGAAGACGTGATCAGCACCGAGTGAACGGACCATTTCCACGTTTCGCGTGCTGCATACGCCGGTTACCTCTGCACCGAGTGACTTGGCAATCTGAACCGCAAACGTACCCACACCACCCGACGCACCGTTTATCAGGACTTTCTGGCCTGACTCCAGTTTCCCGATATCCCGTAGCGCCTGCAGTGCCGTGAGCGCCGCAATGGGTGTGGAAGCCGCCTGCTCGAATGAGGCGCTGGCCGGTTTCATCGCCAGGGGACCATCTTCACTGATCGTTATGTACTCTGCGAAGACGCCGTTGCCCCCGCCAAACACCTCGTCTCCTGCCTTGAATCTCTCGACGTTGCTGCCAACCGCCTCGACCGTACCAGCAAAATCAACGCCTACGCCTGTCTCATCGGGTGCGCCCAGTCCGGACATCAAGCGCATGAAATACGGTGTGCCTCTCATGAAATGCCAGTCAAGAGGATTGACAGAAGCCGCCTGGACCTTTACCAGGACTTCATCATCTGCAGGCCGCGGCTTTTCGACGTCTGTAAACTCAAGAACGTCGGCCGACCCATAGCAACGATACACAATGGCTTTCATCAGCTCTGCTTCATTGGCAACTGCAGGCGCCGGCCCACACGCAGAATTGTGGCTCAGTACAATGGCCAGCGACGATATCGCAACCGTCAGGAAAATCAGGATGCCGCTAGCGACTTTGTAACGTAGTTTCATTTTATTGGTTCCCGCCAACTGGAGTTAGATCACCGAGCGTTCGGCGAAGCACTGTAATAGGTGAAGAGTTGATCATCCTGACTTTGCGGCTCAAAAACAATGTCGGTGCGTGTTTTGACTGCTTCAAACGTTCGCTCCGTCAGCAATGTCTCGTTGGCGCGTGCGATATCCTCACCCAGCTTCGACGCCCTGTTCATTTCATCGCCCTGAGCGAGATTGGGACCGATCGCGAATACGTCACCGTAACCGATGCCAATGCAACATTGCGTCGGGTGATCTGAGGCCAGTCTTGAATTACTGAAATTCTCAACCCGCCGGTGCGTTTCGAATGCGGCGTCAATTGCGGCCTCCGGCGACTCAAAAATCGCGACAACATCATCGGCAAAACAGCGCACAAGCTCAGCGCCGAAGTCTTTGAGCACCGGAATGCAGACTTTCTGTGCGTCCACAATTCGCAACAGGCTTTCCAGCTCGCCGAACTTAATCGCGCTGGCAGTGAATCCCGTCATATCGAGCGAAAGAATCGCCCGCCGCCGCTGGTATTTCTGCCGAAACTCATCCGTGGATATATTCCCTCGCCGAAGTGCAAGAAAGTCACGGTAAACATCTTCGCTCCAGCCCTTATAGCTCGAGAGCTCCAGCGCATCCTCCAGTAATTAGTGTGGATATTCTTCAGACATTGCTCGACAATTCCCTCCAGGATTCCGCGGAATATAACACGCGGGCGGTCGCATCTCCCCGCCAACAACTCCGCCACATAATTCGGACGCAGTTTTTGATTATACTGCCCTCTCGATTGTCACCATGAACGTCCGCGAGGCAAATTCTCGCGGGTAAAAGGGAGCTCAACCCATGTTCTCAGCAGACCAGCTCATCGCGCACGCGGTTGGTGATTTTCTATTGCAGAGTGAATGGATGGCGCGGGAAAAGACCAAGCGGTCACTCGCAGCACTGGGTCCTTGCCTCACTTACCTATTGCCCTGCCTGCTTCTTACACAGTATCCATATGCGATCGCAATTATCGGGGGAACGCATTTCGTCATTGATCGCTGGCATATTGCGCGTTAGGTTG
>QNFK01000278.1 GCA_003645495.1 Gammaproteobacteria bacterium | reverse complement strand
GCGGTAATAGGTCATCAGACGGCCAATAGTCTCGGGATCATGTTGGTTCAAAAGCAGCTTGATACGTTCCTGCTGACCGCTGGTGTAGGCCGTGCGCACCTGGGCTTCAAGCTGCGACGATTCGGCAGACAGCTCAGCCTCTTTAGCTTGCAATCGTTTATCCAGATCCGCTTTTTTCCTCTGGCTGAAGTCGCGCTGCCGTTGCAGCTCTTTTAGGTGAATGCGTTTTTCGACGATGCCGCTTTCAGCGTTCTGTAGCTCGCCCGTTACACGATCGCGGTCATTGGCTCTTTTGTCCATACTGGACTTAAGTGAGCTTATCTTGCCGCGGACGGCCTCGAGTTCGCGCTCCTTGATCTGGGTCAGGCCAGCATCCTGTGCCCAGGCTGCGGTCACGGATACAGCCAGCGCGGATAGCGCAACGGCCAATACAAAGGGCTGCTTCATCATTGCCCCGCAGTGTAATTGCTATGCCCGCCAATGCACACCGGTGCTGCGCTCCCCGGACACGCGGCATGGTTTCATCAGTCGAAAACCGCGGACCATCTGCGGCCCGGCGCTGGTATACTGCCCGTCTTTCGCCACAGCGCCACCCCTGTAAAGACAGTAATTAATGGATATTTACCTCGAATTTGCCGCCAACCACACACTGCTGGTCACAGCATTGCTGTTCAGTTTTTTCCTCCTGATATTTACTGAGCTACGCCGTCAGGCAACCGGCATGACCAACGTCGAGCCGCAAGCAGCGGTCAAGCTGATTAATGCAGACGCCGTGGTGCTGGATTTGCGCAGCGCCGATTCATTTGCGCTCGGCCACATCGTTAACGCGAAGAACATTCCATTCGATGAACTGGACGCAAACCAGGACAAGATCGACAAGTTAAAGTCCCGACCTATCCTCGCTGTATGTAACGCTGGCGCAACATCCACACGAGCAGTCAATTCGTTACGCAAGGCCGGCGTAGAAAATGTTTATGGTCTCAAGGGTGGTATTACCGCCTGGACGCAGGCGAACCTGCCCCTGGTGACCGCAAAAAAAACCAAGCGCAAGAAATAGCACGCCGCCTTTTTCTTTCGCCGGCCCGAACTCCATGAGCGATAAAGTCAAAATCACAATGTATGCGTCTGAATACTGTTCGTATTGCATGGCCGCGCGCATGCTTCTGAAAAAGAAGGGCGTTGACTATGATGAGGTTCTGGTCACTGACGACCCAGCGCTTCGCGAGGAAATGAAACGGCGCAGCAACAAGACTTCGGTACCACAAATATTCATAGCCGATCAGGCAATTGGCGGCTTCGACGAACTCTACGAGCTTGAAGAGAGCGGCGAACTCGACCGTATGCTGAATCAGCAGCAGAGCATTACCAACAATTAATTTCTAATTAGCAGGAAAAGATAATGGCAGAGCAAGAACAGCAAACACCAGATAAACAGATTGCAATACAAAAAATATACATAAAAGATTTTTCTTTTGAGTCGCCATCCGCGCCGGATGTGTTTTCGAAATCGGATTGGTCCCCTAAAACCAATCTCAATTTGCGCAGTTCGCATAACGTCGGCACGGAGAATGTTCACGAGGTAATCCTGACTCTCACGATCGAAGCCAAAGACGAAGAGAAAACCGTATTCCTGATCGAGTTGCACCAGGCCGGGTTGTTCTTTATCTCGGGTTACGGCGAGGAAGAATTTAAGGCGCTGGTTGGCAGCTTCTGTCCGAACATCCTGTTTCCTTATGCAAGGGAAACGATTGCAAGCATGGTTGTAAAAGGCGGTTTTCCGGAATTCATACTGCAACCGATCAACTTTGATGCGCTGTACGCTCACGGTTTGGCGCAGGCTGAAGCGGAAGCGGGGGAAGAGGGGGAGGCGAACATTGTAACTGACGCTGCTACCGGAAGTAACGGAGGCACTCACTAATCACTGCAACCTCACCGAGCGATTCCAGGAAACCCATAGCAGTTATTGGCGCCGGCTCGTGGGGCACGGCGCTGGCCCTGCGTTTTACGCGCGGTGGCCATGAAGTGCACTTGTGGGGACGCGATCCCGCTCAACTGGAGCAAATGGCCGCGTCACGGGTCAATAATCGCTATTTGCCGGACGCAGATTTTCCTTCGAACCTGCATATCGAACCGGACCTGGATAAATGTCTCGATGGCATAACCGACATTCTCATTTCCGTGCCCAGTCACGGCCTGCGGGAAATTTTGCTGCAAGTTAAGCCGCTGCTGGACAGCCAGGCGAGAATCTCATGGGCGACAAAAGGCTTTGAGCTGAAAACCGGCAAACTACCACACCAGGTCGCCAGCGAAATTCTCGGCGACGATCGACCGATGGCCGTGCTCTCCGGCCCTACCTTCGCCAAGGAAGTTGGCGCGGGCTTGCCGACCGCGATGACGATCGCAGCAAGCGATGCAGATTTTGCGAGCGACCTTGCAGCTGGTTTGTCCGATGAAAGTTTCCGCGCGTATACGTCAGACGACATGATAGGTGTCGAGGTCGGCGGCGCGGTTAAGAATGTTCTCGCTATCGGCGCCGGTCTCTCCGACGGACTGGGCTTTGGTGCCAATACGCGCATAGCGCTGATCAATCGCGGCCTGGTTGAAATGACTCGCCTGGGGGTTGCCCTTGGGGCGAAACAGGATACATTCATGGGCCTCGCGGGTATGGGTGATCTCGTTCTGACCTGCACTGACAACCTGTCGCGTAACCGGCGCATGGGGCTGGCGCTCGCCAGCGGCATGAGTATCGAGGAAGCGCAGGAAGAAATTCAACAGGTCGTAGAGGGCGTGCTGGCCGCCAAAGCAGTCAAAGAGGTTGCTGATCGGCTGGATGTGGATATGCCGATCTGCCTGCAAATCTATCGCATTCTTTATGAAGGTGTTGCACCGCGTGAAGCGGTTGGGGCGCTGATGGGGCGGGCGTTAAAACCTGAGTGAATAGGCGGCTGCCGCAAAAGCACATAATACCGATGTCATTGCGAGCCCGCAGGGCGCGGCAACCTCTTGATTCTATGTTGGAGCTCCGTTCTGCGCGACTACAGCCTGATTGAGGTTGCCGCGTCGCTTCGCTCCTCGCAATGACATCGGTATTATCTGCTTTTGCGATTGACTGTGGCTGGTCATGCACCACCCGTAAATCCTGATTGTCGCCAGGCTTCATACACCACAACCGCAGCGGTATTCGACAAATTCAGGCTGCGGCTATTGCTCTGCATGGGCAGGCGCAAACGTTGCTCTGCTGGCAGAGATTCCAGTACCTCGTCCGGCAGACCCCTGGTTTCCGGCCCGAAAATGAAAGCATCCCCATCCCGGAACGTTGCAGACGAGTAGGTCGTGCGACCACGCGTACTCAAGGCGAATAGCCTGGGTGCCCCAAGAGAAGCAATGCAATCCAGCAGGTTTTTGTGTACCTCAACCTCGGCAAACTCACGATAATCGAGCCCGGCTCGCTTTAACCGCGGTTCGTCCATTTCGAATCCCAGCGGCTCGATCAGGTGCAGTTTCGCGCCAGTATTTGCGCAAAGGCGTATGATATTGCCGGTGTTCGGCGGTATCTCCGGTTCATATAGAATGATGCTGAACATAGTGACCTGCATTTTGCACCACTCGTTGTGTAAGATCGCGTTCAATTTCATCGTTAACACACTGATCTATGGCTTTAGCATCTGATTCTCCACAAACACCGCTTGGCGTCGATTTCTGCGGGCTGTCGCTGTCCTCACCAATCGTGCTGCTCTCGGGCTGCGTTGGCTTCGGCGAGGAATACCCGCGCATCGAGGGTTTTTCCAATCGCGATGCAGGTGCAATCGTGCTCAAGGGCACCACACTTGAGCCGCGCCTCGGCAACGCACCGCATCGCTTGTGCGAAACACCGATGGGTATGTTGAATGCCATCGGCCTGCAAAACCCTGG
>QNFK01000277.1 GCA_003645495.1 Gammaproteobacteria bacterium | reverse complement strand
TGGTATCGGCAATGGTTGTTACGAATCCCTGTGAATTGAAAAAATTGACGAACCAGTTACCCATCTTACCCATGCCGCCGATAATCAGTGCGCTGCGGCCATCGCCTTTGCCTTCCGCAGCCACCCGGGCACGCTCCTGGTGAGTCAGCGACGACCTGATCAGCAAGGTCATGAGATCCTCGGCCAGGTTCGGATCGACCTGCAAGGCTTCTGCCTGGCTACGCGCCATCTCAATTACATCTTTTTCTCTTTCGTAATCGCGCGTGGCGCGCCCGGACGACTGTTTGTGTCGCCCGATTTCGCCAACGATATGCTGCCGTTTCGCGACCAGCTCGATGATCTGTTGGTCGATTGACGACAGATCGCTGCGAAGCTCTTCAAGATTCATGGTCATGCACTTCCTGTTTTGCCGGATTCTGGTCTCAGGCTGTTTTACCGCAGTCCGGGACGAAACGCCAAAGCAAAAAAAACCCGGGCCAGCTGTTGGCCCGGGTTAATTCCAGTACGTGATTAGTGCTTGTGCCGACGCGGCGGAGCAGGAGCACTATAGTCGCGATAGTCGCGGTACCTGGTTCCGCTCCGGTAGTAACTACGACTGTGTCGGTGCATTTGCCTGTCATACAAATACAGGTCGTAGAGTCTGTGCCAGTTCTGCCGACGTGCATGACCTGCATGACTATAGCGACTGTGCAGAAACCATTGGCGAAAGCCGCGATCTTTGCGCACCCAGCGTGGCACGGAGTAACTCCTGTCATAGGCGAAGTAATAATCGTATGTTACACGAGGCCGATAGTCGGCCTTGTGCGCCTGGGCTGCGGGCGCATAAGCCAGCAATATTCCCAGTCCAACTATGATCGGGAGCGTTACACGTTTCATCAGGTCGTCCGTTACGTTATTCATAGCCGCCTCCTTTTTTGCCGGTTCGGACACAGAATAGGCCACCGCACATGAACCAGGCCTGAGCACAAGCCGTGGTTTTTATTATGTTTATGAACCCCCGCTGACCGCCGGCCGGTACTGCCCCCCGCAATGGCTACCGTCTCTGGTGTAATCGTGCGAACATCAGCGCGGACAACAACATCCTCAAGGACTACAAGAACATGAAGACACGCGCTGCGGTCGCCTGGGAAGCAGGCAAACCACTTGAAATTGAAGAAATCGACATCGACGGACCAAAAGCTGGCGAGGTTTTGTTACGCAATGTGGCTACCGGAATTTGCCACACAGATGCTTTCACTTTGTCGGGCGAGGATCCGGAAGGACTTTTTCCGGCAGTACTTGGACACGAAGGCGGCGCGATTGTCGAAGAAATCGGCGCTGGTGTTTCGAGTTTAAAGGTGGGCGATCACGTTATACCGCTCTACACACCGGAATGCGGCGAGTGTAATTTTTGCACTTCAGGCAAAACCAATTTGTGCCAGGCGATTCGTGTCACACAAGGTCAGGGCCTTATGCCTGATGGTACTTCTCGCTTCTCACTCAACGGCAAGCAGATCTTTCACTACATGGGGACATCGACCTTCAGCGAGTACACGGTGCTCCCGGAAATTGCCGTTGCCAAGGTCAGTGACAAGGCGCCACTCGAAAAAATCTGCCTGCTCGGCTGCGGCATTACGACGGGAATTGGCGCAGTGCTGAATACAGCGAAAGTCGAGCCTGGCGCGACAGTAGCGGTCTTTGGTCTCGGCGGCGTAGGTCTTAGTGCGATCCAGGGCGCCATGATGGCCAAAGCGGGTCGCATCATTGCCATTGATATAAACCCGGACAAGTTCGAGCTTGCGCTGCAGATGGGCGCAACCGATACCGTAAATCCCAAAGATCACAGCGTCCCGATCCAGGAAGTTATTGTCGAGCTGACCGACGGCGGTGTTGATTATTCATTTGAATGCATCGGTAACGTTGACCTGATGCGTTCGGCACTGGAGTGCTGCCACAAAGGCTGGGGTGAATCGATCATCGTTGGCGTTGCCGGCGCCGGCCAGGAGATTTCGACGCGACCGTTTCAACTCGTGACAGGTCGTGTCTGGCGCGGCACTGCATTCGGTGGTTGCAAGGGCCGCTCGCAGTTACCTGGCATGGTTGATCAATACATGGATGGCAGTATTAAAGTCGATGAATTCATCACGCACACAATGCCGCTCGAGGATATCAACACCGCATTCGACCTGATGCACGAAGGTAAAAGTATTCGCTCAGTCGTACATTTCTGAATGTTAACTAGTAGTCCATCAAACCTACCTTGTTGGACTACTGGTACACCCGGGCTGCAGGTGCAGCATGCCAGCGACAGCGAATAGAATTGCAGTAGCCACAACCTCGGCATTGGCAGCAGAAGCCGCCGCCGAGATCGCGGAATGCGGTGGCAACGCAGTCGATTGTGCGATTGCTGCGGCGATGTTTTCAATTAACACCGAACCCGGCGTTTGCGCGCTGGCCGGCAGCGCGTACGTCACGATCTGGCCGACCGGTCGGGACCCGATAACGATCGATGGCAACGTTGCAATTCCGGGTATGGGCCTGCCGCAAGACCTGAATCCTGCCGCGGAAGTCATTCAAATGGAGTACGGCGGCGGAATTGAGACGATGGTCGGCGCAACGTCAGTTGCCGTACCCGGAACACTTGCGGCCCTGTACCTGGCAGCAGAACAATTCGGCCATCTGCCATGGCGTGAATTGTTACGCCCGACGATACGTGCCGCACGAGACGGATTCCCGCTATCGGCCGCCTGTCATTATTACCTTGGGTATTCCGGAGACATTATTTTCGGCCGTAGCGACGATGGTCACCAGGCTCTGCACACCGAGGATGGCTCGCTCAGGGGTGTGAGAAGCGACATTGTAGTTCCGCACCTGGCCGACACGCTGAATGCGATCGCCGAAGAAGGCTGCAAGGTATTTTATGAGGGTGACCTTGGCAAGCGCATCACCGATCATGTGCAGCAGCTCGGTGGCTTGCTGACGATGCAAGACCTGAAACGCTACCGGGCCGTTATTCGTCCGTCATTGCTGGTCGAAACAGGTGACTGGATGATTGCAACAAATCCACCGCCTGCCATTGGTGGTGTGGTCCTCTCTGCCATGCTGCTGGCATTTGCCAATGATCCGGTCGTTCAATGGGATAGCGATTCACTGCAACGCCTCGTACGTGTGCAGCAGGCTGCCCTTTCGTATAGAAAAAAGAACCTGGACGCGGTACCGGATGTGATGAAAGCGGCCATCCGCATGCTGGAGCTGGCCGACTCCGGTGAATTGATTTCCAAATGGGCATCGGGCTCGACCGTGCATACCTCGGTTGTCGACGATGCGGGACTGGCGTGTGCAATTACAGCGTCATCCGGATACGGCTCTGGCGAAATGCCCGCCGGCACCGGACTGTGGCTGAACAACTGCCTCGGCGAACTGGAACTCAACAGGGACGGCCTCAACGCCGGACCGCCAGGCAAGCGGCTACCGTCCAACATGGCACCCGGCGTCGCACGCTGTGAAGATCGTGTTCTCGCCATGGGATCGCCCGGCGCTGACCGGATAACAACAGCGCTGCATCAGTTCCTGATCAACTTCATACAGCGTGGTCTCAGTCTCAATGATGCAGTTGCACATCCACGCATGCATTTGGTTTTGGATGACATGAGCTCGAATATTGCCGTCGAACCAGGCCTGGACATTCCCGACATTGGATTGCCAATCACCCGTTATCCGGAAATTGGCATGTATTTCGGCGGTGTGGTTGCGTCCCTCTTCAGTGCAGAAAAAGGTTTTGACGTGGCGGCGGATCCACGCCGCGAGGGCGGCACGTTCATCAGCGCGTAACGAATGCTGCCCGCCGCGATGTGGTCTGCTAATCTGCCACGCACATCGCAGCAACAAAAACCCGGAGTAACCATTGAGTAACGAAAAACTTGCGGACCGCTTGCCGGAAACTCTG
>QNFK01000276.1 GCA_003645495.1 Gammaproteobacteria bacterium | reverse complement strand
GGCAACCTTACCCGCATAGACGAAAATGAACTGCTGCAACGGGCGTCCGAATGGCGGAGCCGCCTGCACAACGGCAAAGAGACGAAAACCACATGAACGCTACGCAAGCCAATGTCGACCAGGCTGAAATCGCGAAATTCGATGCCCTGGCTTCGCGCTGGTGGGATCCGGCAGGTGAGTTTGGCGCCCTGCATGAAATAAACCCGTTACGCCTCGATTTTATTCGGCAACGTGCCAACTTGTCCGGCAGCAAGGCAGTCGATATCGGTTGTGGCGGCGGTATCCTCGCTGAATCGATGGCGAAAGCCGGCGCTAAAGTAACCGGGATTGATATGGCGGAGGGTCCGCTCGCGGTCGCTCGCCTGCACCAGGCCGAGTCAGGCACTGATGTTGATTACCTGCGCTCAACGGCAGAAGAATTGGCAGAAGAGAGGAGCGGGCAATACGATGTTGTCACCTGTCTTGAGATGCTTGAGCATGTGCCCTCCCCGCAAACTGTGGTTGCTGCGTGTGCTGAGTTGGTAAAGCCGGGTGGCCACATATTCTTTTCGACCATCAATCGCAATCCAAAATCATTCATGTTCGCAATCGTCGGCGCTGAATACGTGCTGCGCCTGTTGCCCGCCGGCACACATGAATATGCGAAATTTATCCGTCCCTCTGAGCTGGAAGCCTGGGCACGACACGCGGGCCTGGAGCTGCAAGACAGCATCGGCATGCACTACAACCCGGTGACACGGGAATATTCGCTTGGTGAAAACCTCGACGTGAATTACCTGATGTATTTTCGGCGTGCTGACGACACATGAGCGACACGCGAACGACCACATTCGACGCTGTACTATTTGACCTGGACGGTACGCTGGTGGACACGGCGCCGGACATGGTCGCAGTACTGGATGACCTGCAAAAAACGGAAGGCCAGGTACCACTGCCTTATGCAACCGCTCGAGCGCAGGTATCAAATGGTGCTGCGGGCCTGATTCGCCTGGCGTTTCCTGACGCTGACGAGACAAATCACGAGCGCTTACGACTGCAATACCTGGAGCTTTACCAGGCGTCAGTGTGTGTTCATTCGACACTCTTCCCTGGTCTTGCCGAACTGCTGGATCTGCTTGATGCAGACCAGTGCCCATGGGGTATTGTGACCAACAAGCCTGCCAGAATGACCGATCCGCTACTGGCTGGCCTCGGTCTCAGCCTGCGCGCAGCCTGCGCCATCAGCGGCGACACCCTGGAGCAGCGCAAACCGCATCCGGCTCCCTTGTTACTGGCGAGCGAGCAAACCGGCATCGCACCGGCGCGAACGGTATATGTTGGCGATGCCGCCCGGGATATTGAAGCGGGCCGCGCTGCCGGCATGGCAACCATCGCCGTCGAGTATGGGTATATTAATGAGGACGATCCGCAGACCTGGGCTGCCGACCATATTGCAGCAGATACCGCGGAACTCACCAAAATGTTGTTAAAAGGGTTTAATCTGGACACCTGATGCAGACGATTGAAATAAACCCGTTGTGGATAGAGATTGGCGGCCCTGCGCTGCTTGCGGGCTTGCTGTTGGGCGCATTGATCAGCTGGCTGGTATCACGTAGCAAACAACGACACCTGCAGGAGTACATCAAACTACTCGAGACCAGTGTAAAAGATCAGGATACGTTGCAGGTGGAGCGGGATTCGGCATTCGAGATCGCGCGAAGCAAGCTGGCGACTGAATTTTCAGAGATGGCGAACCAGTCCCTGAAAGCAAACAGCGAGACGTTCCTGCGCCTGGCAGAGCAGAATCTTGGCGCACAACAGGAACGCGCCAAGCGTGAGCTTGGCAACCGCGAGCAAGCTGTCGAAAACCTGGTGAAACCGATCAGGGACGCTTTGCAACAGTCGCAAAAGCAGATTTCAGATTTGGAAAAATCCCGCAGCGAAGCCTACGGCGGTATCAAGTCACAGCTGGAAGCCATGCAAATCAGCCAGCAGTCACTAACGCAGGAGACGCAAAACCTCGTCAAAGCACTACGACGACCGGAAGTTCGTGGCCGCTGGGGAGAAATCACCCTGCGTCGCCTGGTCGAACTGGCGGGCATGGTTGAGCATTGTGATTTTCAGGAGCAGGTGCACACGACATCGGACGACAAGATTATTCGTCCTGACATGATTGTTCGCATGCCGGATCAGCGCGAGCTGGTGGTTGATGTCAAAACACCATTGGATGCCTACCTGCAGGCAGTCGAAGCGACAGACGACGCACAAGTAAAACTCGGGCTGGAGCGGCATGCACGCAATGTCCGGGAACACATCAGAAAGCTGGCCAGCAAAACGTATTGGGAGCAGTTTTCGAATAGCCCCGAGTTCGTCATCCTGTTTATTCCCGGCGACCAGTTCCTCAGTGCAGCGCTGGGTGAGGACCCTGATCTCATTGAATATGCGCTCGCAAACCAGATAATCCTGGCGACACCAACCAGCTTCGTGGCGTTGCTGAAAGCCGTGGCCTATGGCTGGCGACAACTCGCGCTGGCAGGCAACGCAGAGGAAATTCGCAAACTTGCTGAAGACCTTTACGGACGCCTTACTACTTTTGTCGGCCATATGAACAAAGTCGGCAAACAACTCGCCAGCAGCGTTGATAACTACAATCGTGCAGTCGGTTCTCTCGAGAGAAAGGTCTTGCCGGGTGCACGCAAATTCGTCGAACTCGGCATTCGGCCGAAAAAAGACCTGGAACAGCTTGAGCCGCTGGAATCGCTGCCGCGCACGATGGTTGAATCAGGCAATGACACAGATGACGATGCCAGCGACAAACTCTTGCAGTAACCCACCAGCAACAAGCAAAAACAAAGTACAAGGACCAGCCAATTGACCGTTGACCCGAAATCCTATGCCTATCCGGCAGACATACTCAAAGACCGCATTATTCTCGTAACTGGCGCCAGCGATGGCATTGGCAAGACCCTTGCGTGCCACATCGCCGGGCTTGGCGCTCAGGTCATTCTGCACGGCAAAGACACAAAAAAGCTGGAAGCCGTGTATGACGAAATCGAGGCACTCGAAAACGCACCGCGACCTTCAATTGCAATCCTGGATCTGGCGACGGCCGACAGTCAGGCGTATTCATCGCTTGCGAGCATTATTGAAGAGGAATTCGGGCGCCTGGATGGGCTGGTACACAATGCCGGCATACTGGGAGAGCGGCTGTCGATTGAGCAATATGATGTCGTTCAGTGGCAACGTGTCCTGCATATCAATTTAACGGCGCCATTTGTGCTCACGCAGGTCTTGCTGCCGTTGCTCAGGAAATCTGCGGATCCGTCGATCGTTTTCACGAGTAGTGGTGTCGGGCGGATTGGCAAACCATTCTGGGGTGCTTTTTCCGTATCAAAGTTGGGCACCGAGAGCCTTGCGCAAATGCTTGCGGCAGAAAACGAGCACACGTCCTTAAAGGTCAATTGCATCAATCCTGGCGCGACCCGCACAAAAATGCGTCTCGCTGCCTATCCGGCAGAGGATCGGGACGCTTTGAAAACGCCGCAAGATATCATGCCAACGTATGTCTACCTGCTCGGACCCGAGAGCCAGGGAGTGACCGGGCAGAGCATCGACGCCCAGTAATAAATTAGTTTAAGTAACAGCTATTACCTCTTGTTTTTATAAGCGTTTTTCTTCTTTTTGAAGTTGCTTTTTCGTCGCGGGCGGTTTTCATTCGCCGGCGCACGCAAACCAGCCTCTTTATAGATGAGTCTGACCTGCGCGGCCGTCAGCGGCATATGTTTGCCCCGCCGCAGCTTTCTTGGCAATTCTATCGGGCCATAGCCGATACGCATGAGGCGGCTGACCTTGTAGCCGAGCGCTTCCCACATGCGCCGGACTTCACGGTTTCGCCCTTCTTTTAGCGTCACCGTAACCCCACGATTGGCGCCGTCACCACCGGTCGC
>QNFK01000275.1 GCA_003645495.1 Gammaproteobacteria bacterium | reverse complement strand
TATTAGATAGCGAAGGCGATGATTATTGGCACGAGGCGACGGCTATAAATTGGTGCTATGGTTTGAGAGAGTAACGTGGCGGATGCTGCGCGAATTGACATAAACCAGTAGTCATCCAAGAACAACAATCAACAGAACGACTGGTCCAATTACCTAAGGATAGGGGAAAAAATTGAGCGACATACAAGAACTCACAGAAGCAGCTGAAAACCGCAGCGAAGCGGATCGCAGGATGTTTTCATGGAGGACGGTTAGCAGTGGTTTTCTGCGCTCGCGCAGAAGAGATACCCGACGGGTAGCCGAAGACGAGCCGCTGTTCACGGACTGGCATCACCCGTGGCTGTTTTTCCTGGCCACCGGGATAATGTTGTTCAGCGCCATGGACGCCTTCATGACGCTGCAATTGCTGGATCGTGGCGCCATCGAAATCAATCCGGTCATGGCAGCTGTTATCGGCAAAAGCACGCTAACCTTCGCGGTAACGAAAATGGCCCTAACCGGGGTCTGCGTGTTGGCACTGGTATACCTGTCACGATCACGATTCATGAATCGCATGCGGACCAGCCTGGTATTGACCATATTTTTCAGCTTCTATGCCGTCCTGGTCTGTTACGAATTCGTTTTGCTGATTCAGCAGTTATAAGCGACTCAATAGCTATCCGGCATCCATTCCCTCGGCCACAGGCTTGAGATAAACTAGCGCCCCTTTTTTTGGCATCCGTTGGCAAATCCGGAATTCCGGGTTTCAGGGCGGCGTAATGAGCAATTCTCTAAAAGATCAATACGCTTCTTCACCTCTTTACGGCAGCAACGCGACTGCTGTGGAGGCGCTGTACGAGCAATATCTGCAAAACCCCGACTCTGTAGCGGATGAGTGGCGGCAGTATTTCCACTCGCTTGGCGCTGATGAGACCGAAATAGCCCACGAACCCATTCGGCAACGGCTTCTTGCTCGCAGCCGGAACGATCGTGGCAATGGCACAGTCACAGCCGGTCACGCGGGTTCCGGCGTAGCAGCGAATGAAAAGCAGGCGGCGGTTTCGCGCATGATCCAGGTCTATAGCCTGCGCGGACATCAAATAGCTGACCTCGATCCGCTCGGCATGGCAGAAATCCAGACTCCCGCTGTATTGAAGCTGGATTATCTGGGTTTGACGCCCGCCGATATGGATACCGAATTTGTTACCGGTGGGCTGGCGGGAACCGGGGATCGTCGCATGCGCTTGCGAGATATCCTGGATATGCTGAAGAAGATTTATTGCGGCAAAATTGGCGCCGAATTTGCGCATGTATCCCGAGCGCGTGAACGCCTGTGGCTCAGAAAGCACTTTGAGCAGGGCATGGTTGCAGGCGGCATGGCAAAAGATGATCGACTGTGGCTGCTGGAGCAGTTAACTGCAGCTGAGGGCATCGAACGCTACTTGCATACCCGTTTCGTCGGGCAAAAGCGCTTTGGCCTGGAAGGCGGGGAGAGCCTTATCCCGATGCTGGATGACCTGATTCAGCAGGGTGGGCGATCCGGGGTCAAAGAGCTGGTTATTGGCATGGCGCACCGTGGGCGCATTAATGTGCTGGTGAATGTGCTGGGTAAATCACCCGAGGAGCTATTCGAGGAATTCGAGGGCAATGTCGATCCTGCGGATATGAAAGGCTCTGGCGACGTTAAATATCACAAGGGTTATTCGGCGGATATGAAAACCGCGGGTGGCAATGTGCACATCGCCCTCGCATTCAATCCGTCGCACCTTGAAATTGTTAATCCGGTCGTGGAGGGGTCAGTACGCGCGCGGCAGCAGCGTCGCGGTGACGTGGAAAGGCAGGAAGTCTTACCCGTTTTGATTCATGGCGACGCCGCATTTTCCGGGCAGGGTGTCGTTACCGAAACTTTTCAGATGTCACAAACCAACGGTTTCAGAACCGGCGGCACGATTCACATCGTCATTAACAACCAGATTGGCTTCACAACCAGCCGGCCATCCGATGCACGTTCCACCCCATATTGCAGTGACGTCGCAAAAATGATCGAGGCACCGGTTTTCCACGTCAATGGCGACGATCCTGAGGCAGTGATATTCGTTACACGTCTTGCGTTGGAGTATCGTCAAAAGTTCAAGAAAGACGTTGTCATAGACCTCGTATGTTACCGCCGTCACGGGCACAACGAGGCTGACGAACCGAGTGCCACGCAACCGATCATGTACGCACAAATCAGGAAGCAAAAAACGACACGAACATTATATGCCGAACGCCTGGTAGCGGCCGATGTGGTCACGGACGAAGACGTGAGTGGCATGCAGGATAACTATCGCGATCGACTGGATCGTGGCGAGCCGGTACAGAAAGCAATGCTTGGCATGATCGGTAATGAATTTACGGTCGACTGGAGTCCATATATTGATGCGCGTTGGAATGACCCGGTAGACACCGCACTAAGCCCGGCCAAAGTTGACGAGTTGTCCAAAAAAATAACAGACGTGCCTGTCGGACTGGTCTTGCATGGCCGCGTACAACGAGTAATGGACGACCGGCGAAAGATGGCTTCCGGCGAGATTGACATGGATTGGGGCTTTGCCGAGACCATGGCTTATGCGGGTCTTATCGATGCAGGATATGACTGTCGCATTACTGGTCAGGACAGCGGCCGTGGCACTTTTTTCCACCGCCACGCAGTACTGCACAATCAAGCCAGCCGCCAGGAATATATTCCGCTGCAATCGATCTCGGATCGTCCGGCCTCTTTCAGAGTTATCGACTCGCTCCTGTCCGAGGAGGCCGTCATGGCTTTCGAGTACGGTTATGCGACAACAGAACCTAATACGCTGGTTGTCTGGGAAGGACAGTTCGGTGACTTTGCCAATGGTGCGCAAGTCGTGATCGACCAGTTCATCAGCTCCGGGGAAGCCAAATGGGGCCGCCTCTGCGCATTGACACTGTTTTTGCCACACGGATATGAAGGTCAGGGGCCAGAACACTCATCAGCACGACTGGAGCGTTTCCTGCAATTATGTGCTGAGCAGAACATCCAGGTTTGTGTACCATCCACGCCGGCTCAATTTTTCCATATGATTCGCCGACAGATGTTGCGCGCATATCGCAAGCCACTAATCGTGATGACGCCCAAAAGCCTGTTGCGCCACAAATTTTCGGTATCACCTATTACAGAGTTATCCGCCGGAAACTTCGAGCTGATAATTCCTGACGTTGATGTGCTGGAAGCCCGGAACATAAAGCGTATCGTGTTCTGCAGCGGCAAAGTTTATTACGATCTCGCTGAAGCCAGGCAAGTCCACAACGTTACCGATACTGCGCTTGTCCGCATCGAACAGCTCTACCCGTTTCCCATTGAGCAGTACGCTGCTGTCATCGGTTCTTACCAGAATGCGACGGATATCATCTGGTGCCAGGAAGAGCCGCGCAACCAGGGTGCGTGGTATCAAATTCGACATCGACTGCAGGAACCGCTCGGTGACGACAAGCAACTTTTTTATGCCGGTCGCGGCGGTGCAGCTGCTCCGGCGTCTGGCGTGTTTAAATTACACCTGCAACAACAGCAAGCACTTGTTGAAGCAGCATTGAATATACGGATTGCGGCGAGCAAGGAAGAGCAACCGCCCGGAACAAAACGGAAATCTAAATGACGATCGAAATTAAAGTTCCCCAGTTACCAGAGTCGGTGACGGACGCGACGCTGGTCGCCTGGCATAAAAAACCCGGCGATGCTGTCAGCAGGGATGAGAACCTGGTGGATCTGGAAACGGATAAGGTAGTTCTGGAAGTGCCGGCACCTGGCAATGGCACGTGGAAAGAAATCAAGATTGCGGATGGCACAACTGTAACCAGTGGCGAAGTTCTGGCCATTATTGAAGAAGGCGAAGGCGCTACGGTTGCAGCAGCACCGGCAAAAGAAGTCAGCGAGAGCGTTACAGCAGAG
>QNFK01000274.1 GCA_003645495.1 Gammaproteobacteria bacterium | reverse complement strand
TCTGCGGCCTCGCGGAGAGAACCGGCATTCCTGAACGACTCCACACCGCAGGCCCTCTTTGATGCCTGCTGCAGGCGCCGATATAAAACTTTCACGCCGGCTTCCTTTTGCAGATTCAGATCGGCATAGGATACTTTAACTGACTGGCCCTTCAGACCGCTGTCCGTGCCGGTAGATGCGATGGCAGGTGCGCTGATCGCGACAATCGCAACGGCAGTTACAAAACCTTTTACAATTTTTGACTCTTTCATTGTTCCCTTCCTCATTAGTTAAGACAATTGGTTTCACGATTTACATTTACGAGATGCCAACCTCTCATATGGAAGTGACCTGTTTATATTTAAAAAAGTTCATTTCCATTTAGTAATTCGATGCAGCTGTTCACGAAATCGTTGCAAACTTTTTACTGCATGTTTGAATTGACCCGCGGAAAACGGAAAAATTACAAGCAACTCGTCATAAAGATGCTCGTCATAGCGAAAAAGTTGTTGCTTGATGCAACTATTTTTTTGTTATATCCGGGAACAAACTCGAATTTTTCTACACCGTTACCGCATTGAATATGCGGCGTGAACTTTCAGGCTGTCACATGGTCAGTTGAAAGGATTAGTAGGCAGACAGTGCGTCACCCACAGATGGTGTGACTGCGGTTCCGCTCGGCCCTTCAAAAACAATTGGAATTGATTCAATCCGTTGTCCAAAGTTTTGCATGACTGCAAAATGCAGGTGGGGACCACTGGAAAAGCCTGTGTTGCCCGATTCCGCAATGTAATCGCCCCGTTCGACCCGGTCACCGGGCCGTACCCGAATTCCGTTCCGGTTGAGGTGCGCATAGAGTGCGTGCGTACCGTCATCATGCAAGATGCGAATTATGTTTGCTGACTCGGCGTAACGTTCTGCGTCGGCACCGCCGCGGAAGTTTGAACTGGCCACTTCGAACACGATACCTGCTCGAGCCGCATGAATATCGGTACCGATGGGCATCGCGATGTCTATTGCATAGCGGCTGTCCACGGTGTCGTGTGTATTGTTAACTGGAAATGCCTGCGTAATCTGATAGTCATTGGCGATAGCAAAAGGCGCCCGGTAGGGCTGTGTCGGATTGTGTTCGCTGGCCGGATCACCGTGCAGCCAGATAAATCGATAGTCAACCTGCGGAGCGATATTGTCCTCGAGCGCTGACAGCTCGAACAGAATCAGGCGACTACGTGGCGCCAACACCCAGTGCAGGGCCTGGTCCGGCATCGGCAACTCAACGTTGTGCAGATTTTCGAGTTCGACAATAATTTCCACCGGAGCAGCAAATCCGTTGTACCCCGTAAAGCGGACCTCTCGCTCAACCAGGCTGGTTGTTACTGATACGGACGGGGCTTTCGTGCCGCTGGGTAAGTCGCGTGTTTCGGCCTGCCGCTCGGTCGGCGGCTTGCGGTCAGTGTATATCCAGGTGCCATCGGTATCCTGGTATTTGTACAGCGTCTGCGACAACGCTATGCCAGTAAATAGCAGAAGTATTATCGTGCTGACAAATCTTCGGCCACCAAACGCAGCCGAATCAGCCGCCAAAACCCGTCTAACCGATCGAGGTTCGCTGCCAACCTTCTTTTGTGCGGCGGATTTCATAAGCTGGCCAATACTGATTGTCCAGTTTCAATGTAATCACTTGCACCGCACCATTCCACGTAACTGTCTTGAGGCGAACCGATGTCTGATCCTCCTTGCCACGAACGGCATCTACGAACGATTGCAAATCCGGCGTCGCCGTATCGTCAACTGCGACAATACGTCTCCCTGCCCACAGTCCGTAACGCGTTGCCGGCGATCCGTAACTGAAGAAAGCGACGTACACGCCGGTACGCTCAATGCCTCGTTGCGCTGCCATCGCACGATGTGGGTCCTGTAGCAGCGCGCCTGCCCATGATATTGCCCGTGTAATACCCTCACCGTCCAGTGCAACGGTGCCAGTTTCCAGATTCAATTCAGCACCATCCCGCCAAACAGTCAATTCGACCAACGGCTTTTGCACAGACCGTTCCAGTTCGCGAAACGTTGTCACTATCTGTCCATCAACGGCGAGGATCATGTCACCGTTTCTTAGCAATTCAGCCGCCGGTGTGCCTGCCACAAGCCGCGACACGCTCAGTGCCCGACGGCCCGCCGGGTTGTGCATTTCCAGACGCTTCAACCAGTCTTCATCCAGACCGAGCTTGCGCGCGGCAAATAACGGCGTATAACCCATCTCCGCTTCCAGCGAGTAAATTGAGTCACCCGAACGCACGATGTCTACGAACTCACTGACCAGTTCGCTGGACAAGCCGCGATTGAATTGCCCGGATTCGCCGCCGGTCTGAAACGCGAAGCTGGCCCACTTGGCCATCACCTCACCGCGTTTGTTCACGATGACGCCGTCTATGTCTCCGGGTGCATTGACCAGTGAGACTGCTTCCAGGTTCGTATCGCGAAAACGCAACGTTCGTGAGAGTGGCAACGTCATCGGGTCTACTGATGCAACAGTACTTTCCTGGTGGACGAGCTGGTGATCGCCTTTCAGTCCAATAACCCAGACGTCGTCGCCTGGCTCAAGTTCGTCATCTGAGAACGTCGCCGCTTTGACGGGCGTGTCTCCTATCAGTGCCGGATCGTAGGCAATCACTGCGAGGTTGTGTAATGGGTGAACGTAGGCGACGCGACCGTTAATTTGCAACGACCCCGCAAAAGTTATGCTGACGTCCCCCATGGCGACGGGCACCGTATTACGATCCACCACAATCAGGCCAAGATCCGTATCGACAATGAGCCCGGTGCCGTAATAATTGCGCTCTGAGACACCTGACACGGTGTATGGCAGATCAAAAGTCACCATGACCAGTGATGGTGCAATCTTGTTTACTCGCGGATCACCGTTCTTTCTAAAGCGTGTGCTTCCTGACTCCGGCGCTGAGGGCTCCGGCCCGGCATCAAGGTCCCGGCAGGGCCAGATACCCGCCTCATCATCACGCCGGCAATGACGTGCAGGGAACCAGGTTCGATCCATCTCAACCGAGCGGATAATGCTGTTACGTGGATCCTCAATCGTGTTGTAGCGGAAAGTCGTTCGGTCACCATCGGCCAGTTTTGCCAGCTGAACATCAAGATCGGCAATATTCTCTACTGGCTCGCCACCGACTTCAGAGATGACCGCGCCACGTGGAATCGCCGATCGTCCCAGCATGTAACCTGGATTCGCGACATACACACCGCTCACCGCACGGTTGTAGTGGCGCGCTTGCTGATAAGACAAATCGTTGACGATCGAATCGCCAAATTCAAGAAACTCATCCGGGGAAATTTCGTGCAGATCAGTCACCGAAATTTCCTCGCTGATGCTGCGCCCACCACGCTCAACCTCGACCACAATTAAATCGCCGACTGCATCGTCGAGAATGCTGGCCAATGGAACAAACTCCGAGATCAACTCGCCATTGACGCGAACCAGAATGTCACCGGGTTCAAGTTTTCCGTCCGCCGGAGAATCAAGGATAACCTGATCGACAGTCAGCATCCCGGTTTGCTTCGGAAACTCGGAGCGCATCAGTTTTTCGGTGGCGTCGGTCAATCCAAGGCGGCGTAGTTCGTCGTAGGCCTTGCTCTCAAAGATGGTCTCCAGTGTGCCACGAGTGACAGCCTCTCCATGCTGCAGCAATTTCAATACGCGCTCAACCCGGTATAGCGGCAGGTAGAAACTACTCGCAGCGGTGTTATGACCACCGGCGTTCAAGGCGACGACTTCACCGTCAATATTGAGGACTGGAGAACCCGAAGACCCGCCGGAAGTACCGGATGCGGCCTGGAAGTAGAAGGTATTGAAGTCGTTGTATTTGCCGCGACCATATTCCGGCGCTTTGCGGTCAAGGCGTGCAATCGTTCCTGCAAGGATGGATAGCTGTTCGCCGGCATC
>QNFK01000273.1 GCA_003645495.1 Gammaproteobacteria bacterium | reverse complement strand
TTCAGAAACTGAAACTTCCAGTTTATGTCGCCCGCCAGGCTACCAGCGTTGTCGATACGATTCGCCGCCGGAAACTCGATGGTCGTCGACAAGCGCAGCAGATCGGTTGTCGCTTTGGCCATCGGTGCAGGCATGTTCAGACCGAAACCCACCAGGTCTGACTCGATCTGAATCTGCAGCGGCCCGGGTATTTCGGCACGACCGTTCGGAAAACGAATGATTGCGCGATAGTTGGTATATCCTTCTGCGAATCCCTCCAAAGGAGCCCCCAGCTCGCTGCTAAGGCTGGCCGCAGTTACACTACCGGTCGCGTCAAGGATCACACTATATGCGGGCAGTTCATCTCCGGCACTGCTCAGCTCGATATCGACCGGTTGGCCGAGAAAATGACCGAAAAGAGCCTCGGAACTGACTTGTTCCCGGGTCACGGTAACGACGCCATTCAACTCTGTCACCGGTGCTGCGAATCCATTTATTCTTATCGAACCGCCACTGCTGCGAATCCTGGTTACGAAGTCGTAATTGAGGCGATCCAGAATCGGAAAAGTCAGTGACAAGTCGAACGATGCATCACCGCCCACTTCGACCCGGTCAAGTTGCCCGCCCAATACGGCATTAATCGGGCTTTGCATGGCAAACTGACGAATCGATTCCAGGGTTCCGGTAGCGAACGCGTCAATACGCAGTACAGGATTGCGCAGATCTTCAATTTCTATCAGCGCATCTTCAACGATATTGCCGAGATTCGCTGCAGAGTTTTCTGTCGAATACAGCCGTGTATTTTCAATAACCAGGTTGAGATGGTGGAACTCAGCCGCCGGCCAGGGTGCACCGTACTTGAGCGTGGCATCTTCCAGTATCGCTTCGATGCGAAAAAGCCCCTCACCGTTATCGAACGGAAACTTGTCCAGCGCGCCGTTAAACCGGGTCGTTCCTTCGCGCACGTATCCGGATACCAGTGCGCTTTCCAGCCAACTGCGCAATGCAGGCTTGACGATTCCATTCGGCAAATAACGATTCATGGCACCGATGTCGAAAATGCCCCAACTACTTTCGAAATCTACAAACGGTGCGTCACCGTTTGCCGGCACGCTGATCTGCAGACTGCTTTCGCTGTCGAAATCTGCATTGCGGATACTTACGTTGTCCGACAATACGATCATGCCCTCGGCATTCCGCCGCCAGATAATCGTGCCGAACGCCTCGTCAAAAGCTATTGGTTCAGCAAGATAATGCGGTATATCGAGTTGCAGATTGTTTGACTCGATCTCAACGCGACCGCCATTCCGATCGGCGCGAATACGACCGCTAAACTTTTGCACACCGGGGAAGTTGTCGCTTGCGGAGAAGCCGATCGACTCAAGGTCGGCCGTGGCACTGTAGTAAGGTTGTTCCGATCGTATGCCGCTTATCTCAGCGTTGACGTTGTGCATAATGCCTTCTGGCGAAATCCGTGTCAGCGCAGCTTGCTGGTCCTCCTGCAGCCACGGTGAGACATAATTGAGATCGGCAAGATTAAAATATGACGCGTTGGCGCGAAACGCGTCAGTCTCACCATCCGGTGCAGAAATAATGCGAATTTGCAGGTCTGATTGTGGCCAGTTGCCGGCAACAGTTGTCATGCGAAACTGGTTTGCTGCAAGCAACCAACCGTCAAGCTCGACCGAGTATTCGAAGCTGCCCTGAAAACCAAATGGCGCGAGCGTATCGGCGTCAGCTGCATGCAGATCAGTCACGACGATATTTGCCGTGGCACTTTGCAGGCCTTCGGCTGAAGTATTGAGCCACAAGCTCACATCGGCCGTGCCGGAGTCAATCTCGGGTAACTCCAGCGGTTGCAGCCGCGACCAGCCGGCCAGCTCCAGCGAATCTCCCTCTATATAAAAACGCCACTCATTATCTTTGCCACTCGATACAGGCTGGTTCGCTGAAATCTCGATTCGATCGCCAAACTCTTCCTGCAAATCAATTTCCGCTTCAATCCCCAGTTCTTCCTTATCCCTCGATATGGCCACGGACCTGATCGTAAATGGCACCAGTTGCCCGGACGCCGGATGCTCGTAGATGACGTCTATATCTGCACCAGTAACATCTACATTGCCACCGGTCTGAGCCGTCATATCGCGTGAACCGATGAGTTCGTCGACCGGCAACCCCTGCAGCAACCAGTTGCCGCTTTCATCCTGGCGCAGGTCAATCGCGGTGCCACTAATACTGATTCGCTCGACGACAAGTTCTCGATCTGTAATCAAGCGCAACAAGCCAACGCCGATGCTGACTTCATCTGCAGTGATAATGCTTTGCCCGGTGTCAGGGATCATCAGGTCGGCGTCCAGAATCGTGAGTTCCGGCCCGCTCAGCCGCCATCTGGCAGTCATACCCGAGAATTCAACCTGCATTCCGATAGCAGCGCTTGCCCAACCCTTAATTTCTTCCTGGTACTCCGGCAAGCGTGGCAGCATCAGTCGAAAAATTCCTACCGCGATCGCCAGCACGATCACCAGCGCAGCCCCGGTGTAAGCCAGGTACTTGAGCAATTTTTGCAGGAGATTTTTCATGGATTCGAATTACGTTGTCCGTTTCAGATCAAAACTACGTCGAACTGGTCCTGTAAATAGAGTGACTCGGGTTGCAGGCGGATCGACTTGCCGATCTGCTCCTCAATCTCGGCCAGCCCATTGGCTTCCTCATCGAGAAACAACTCGATGACGTCCTGATGTGCAAGAACGAGTATTCCTTCAAATTCGAACTGCCTGTGCTGACGAATGATCTCGCGAAATATTTCAAAACAAACGGTTTCAGCAGTCATGATGAATCCGCGAGCATCACAACTGGCGCAATCTTCGCAAAGTATGTGCTCAAGACTCTCGCGGGTCCGCTTGCGGGTCATCTCGACGAGTCCAAGCGGTGACACCGGTGTTATGTGGTGTTTCGCATGATCTCGCGCCATGGATTGCTCAAGCACCTGCATTACCCGTTGACGATGTTGCTCCTCCTCCATATCAATGAAGTCGATAATAATGATGCCGCCCAGATTCCTTAGACGCAGTTGTCGGGCAATCGTTACCGCAGCTTCAAGATTGGTCCGGTATATCGTTTCTTCAAGGTTGCGATTACCAACATAGCCACCGGTGTTCACGTCAATTGTGGTCATCGCCTCGGTCTGGTCTATGATGACATATCCACCTGATTTCAAAGAAATACTTCTTCCCAGCGCCTTTTTGATTTCATCTTCGACGCCATGCAGGTCGAAGATCGGCCGACGCCTGCTGTACAACTCCAGTATGGGTTCCAGGTCGGGCAGGAAACTCTGTGTAAACGACTGCATTTTTTCGAAATCTGCCGCGGAATCCACCCTGATGCGCTCGATATCGCCGGTGACAAGATCGCGCAATACACGAATCGGCAACGGCAAATCCTCGTGTATCAGTGTTTTTACCTTAGCTTTGCTGCACTCAAGCTGAATGACGGCCCATAGTTTTCTGAGGAACTCCAGATCGGCACGCAGAGCGTCCCGCCCAATGCCCTCTGCCGCGGTGCGCACGATGACGCCGTCGCCCTGCTCGTCAGCCTCGAGGATCTGCTCCAGGTCCGACCGCAAACGACTGCGCTCTTCGTCGTCCTCGATACGTGCGGATACGCCGACACCATTGCCGGCAGGCAGCAGCACGAGAAAACGTGAGGGCAGCGTGATGAATGTCGTCAGACGCGCACCCTTTGTGCCCAGGGGGTCCTTCACGACCTGCACCACAACTTCCTCACCCTCACGAACAAGGTCGCGGATATCCGCCTTGGCCTGATCGGCGGATCCGTTTTCCGCATTGCCTGGCCGAAAAATATCCGAGGCATGCAGGAATGCGGTTCTTTCCAGGCCGATATCGATAAACGCTGCCTGCATGCCGGGCAACACTCGCGACACCTTTCCTTTATATATATT
>QNFK01000272.1 GCA_003645495.1 Gammaproteobacteria bacterium | reverse complement strand
TTGCCGAGGGAGCGCGTTACCCATGAGTATTGGTTGGACAAGAGAACAAATGGCTGCAAGAGCGGCGCAGGATATCCCGGACGGCTCCTACGTCAATCTTGGGATAGGCATTCCAGAACTCGTGGCGCAGTTTGTTCCGCAGGGCCGCGAATTTATATATCACACAGAAAACGGTTTGCTCGGCATGGGCCCGCCGCCGACTGAGGACGAACTGGACCTGGACCTGATGAACGCCGGCAAGAAGTATGTAACAGCACTACCCGGTGCATCCTACTTTCACCACGCCGACAGCTTCAGCATGATTCGCGGCGGTCACCTCGATGTTTGCGTGCTGGGCACTATGCAGGTAGCGGCAAACGGAGACATTGCCAACTGGTCAACCGGTGCACCGGATGCGATTCCTGCTGTTGGTGGCGCTATGGATCTCGTTCAAGGCGTTAAATGTATCTTCGTTATCACCATGCACACGACCAGGAATGGTGAACCGAAACTGGTCGAGCGGTGCAGTTATCCACTCACAGGCCCGGGTGTTGTGTCACGAATCTTTACCAACCTCGCTGTGGTCGATGTCACGCCGGACGGTTTCGAAGTTGTTGAGCTGGCACCCGATGTTACGTTTGCGGAAGTTGAACAACTGACCGGTGCACCTGTTAAGCCGGCACAGAAGAATCAGGCTAAATAGATGCAAGCACTGAAACAAGCAATAGACGATGCACGGTCACGTTACGCGTCGCTCAATCCGCAGAGTCAGACTGCAGCCAGGGATGCAGAGCGTTACATGCCTGGTGGCAATACGCGTGCCGTTTTACATTACGATCCTTTTCCATTGACCATGACCGCCGGTCAAGGTGCCGAATTGACGGACCTGGACGGCCATCGCTACGTGGACTTTGTGGGCGAGTTCTCTGCCGGCCTGTTTGGACATTCAGACGAGAACATCAAAGAGGCGGTCATCGATGCCCTGGGCAAAGGGATCGTCATGGGATCGCCAACGGCCTATGAACGAGAGCTTGCGCGGTTGCTATGCGAACGATTCGATTCAATCGACCAACTCAGGTTCTGCAACTCAGGCACCGAAGCGAACCTGTTGGCACTGGTCGCCGCTCGCTCAATAACAGGCCGCGACAAGATCCTGGTCTTTGACGAGTCCTATCACGGCGGTGTCCTGAAATTTCCCAGTGGTGGAAACGCGCTCAATGTTCCTTTTGATTTTGTACTTGCCGACTACAACGATGCCAAAGGCACTGCCGAGGTGTTCGAGCAATGCGGCACGGAACTGGCGGCCGTCATTGTGGAGCCGATACTGGGTGCTGGCGGCAATATCGCCGCCGACCAGGACTTTCTCGAAATGCTCAGGGAAATGGCAACGAAACACGATGCCTTGCTGATTTTCGATGAAATCAAAACGGCGCGACTTGGTACCGCGGGTATCCAGGGAATGATGGGTATCGAACCCGACCTGACCACACTGGGCAAATTCATAGCCGGCGGCCTGCCGACGGGTGCATTTGGCGGGCGCTCGGAAATAATGGCGCAATTCAATCCGAAACTGGGTGGCACGCTGGGCCATGCCGGCACCTTCAACAACAACGTACTTTCCATGGCGGCTGGCTGTGCGGCCATGGGCAAGATCTACACGCCGCAATGTGCCGTTGATTTCTTCGACCGGTCCGAGGCTTTCCGGCAATCACTCAATGAATTATTTGCTACCAAAGCGGTACCGATGCATGCCAACGGCATGGGCTCCATGATTGCGATTCATTTTTCGAGCACGCCAACGACGAAACCTGCCGATATCAGTGCCGGGTGTCGGTCGCTGCGCCCGCTTCTGCACATGGAAATGCTCCTCCAAGGCGTATTGGTTTGCGGCCGGGGCGATATGTTTCTGTCTCTGCCGATGAACGAAACACATTTTGCAAAAGGACGACTTGCGCTCGAAAGCTTCATCGATAGACACAGGCCTTTAATAGAACTGGTGTTGCAGGATTAATTTGGCTTCAAGGGGGCGTGATTTGCACTGTCCCTATAGCACTCATGCTCGTCCGCGTGAAGTAGCAATGCCACTCCGTAACCGCATGGGCTGATTATGAAGAGTCTCACGCCCTTTGAGCGCTTCTACCGATAGACATATCCAACACGATATCTGAATACGGTACAGAAGGTCGTTTACTACCGCGTGTGCCGGTTTCCATTTTGACCAGGCCGTAGCTCTCCATTTTTTTGAGAGTGCGTGTCAGATTGGACTGCGAGCGATCCGAGAGCCTTGCCAACTCGCTGATGCTTTCGGGCTGTTGTTCGGCAATCAAAGAGAGCAGATCACGATTTTGGTCGGATAAAACCTGGGCAAACGAAGCCATTGAGCTAAACCAGATTTTTGGCTCCCCTCTTTTGCGCTTATATTTGCCAGTCACAATATCCCTGGTATATGCCTGAAAATTTGGCAGGGACATAATCCCTATTTTTACCCGTTTCATATCTTTATTCCTCTCATTTTCAAGGCTGCATTAACGCCCTTATCAAAATCGACCAATAGCGTTTCCGCACTCTCAAACTCGTAGGTGCACTCTCTCCCACCTCTGTGCATGTGATCCGCGGCTTTGGGTCGCGTTGATCTGGCTGCCGGGCCTAGTCGCTTTTTTGGCCGATGAGCGTTGTCGATGCCAAAAATTCGCTCTCCTTGAGGATCATGCAGGGTCAGTGAGTATTTGATGCCGTGTGGTCGCTCTGTGGTCTTTTCCACGGCGCTCACCTCGTATTTGATCCAATATCCGCCCCCCTGAGCAAAATCCAAGCCGTCCAGATCTAACAGCAACTCCAAAGAATGGTCACGTTTTTTCATCATGCCACATATATCATTGAATGATATATGTGTGAATTCGAGAATACGCGCAAAACATATAGAAATCAAAATTTCTCGGCCCGATATCAACCGACCCCAAACGCAAAAAACCTCGTAAAAACGAGGTTATGTGGTCTGCTGCATATACATAGTCAAATATTGGTAGCGGGGCGTGCTTTGTGCTGTTCCTGCGCTTTCGCAGCACGTTCTCATGAAATGAACGAATAACTGCCGCAGGCCCAGGGGCCAGGGGCTCACGGATTTGGAGTCAAAATGTGCGTATATCTGGGAGTTCCAATACCCCAAACCTGTGAATCGCATGGTTTCAGGTGGCTGCTCGGGTGTAGACTATTTGCTCCGATTGGGGCCGTAGCTGAGCAGGGAGAGCGTCGCGTTCGCAATGCGAAGGTCGGGAGTTCTATCCTCCTCGGCTCCACCAATTCGCCCCTCAACGGGAGAATCGACGATGACCGGTACACTTTTTGAATGGAACGACTCCTTCCTGATTGGGATAGAAGAACTCGACCACGAACACAAAGTTCTGATTGACGATATCAACAAGCTCCACGAAGAGCTCATCGGGAATGAGAAAAAATCAGAGCTTACGAAATGTCTCGGTGAGATCTATGTACACATGCAGGCTCACTTCGCGCTTGAAGAGCACGTCATGAAAAAACATGAGTACGAGTTTTTCGATGAGCATAAGCGCGAGCATGAGGAATTTCTCGAAAGTTTCACTGAATGCATGATGCAGTTCCTTAATGGCGCAGAAATCTCTTCAAAGAACCCCATTGAGGAGTGCCTGAAACAATGGGTCGTGGATCACATTACGACCAGCGATAAAAAAATGGCTCTAATGGTCCAGGCCAAAGTCGCCTGAGATAAAGTCGAAGGCGATGAAGACGATAATGGGAAAAGGTGTCAGGTCACTGCTGTCCCATAAACTAAAGATCAGTCGCGATATTGAGCATTCGCGGCGTCTTCGCTGTCTCGCTCGTCTGCACACTGGAGCAAAGTACATTGATTGAGACAGCCGCTCCTACGATCCTGCCAATAGTAATGTAGGAGCGGCTTTAGCCGCGAATGCTCAATCCGGCAGCGTCGAACAAAATCC
>QNFK01000271.1 GCA_003645495.1 Gammaproteobacteria bacterium | reverse complement strand
GCCACTGCGACTTGTAGCCGGCCGCCGTAAGAACCTCATGGGTGTGTTGCCCAAGCGCCAGCGGCAACATCGGATCAAAGGTGCCGTGTGCCATGAAAATGAGCAGATCGCGTGATTGTGATGTCGCACTGTTCGCCACTTCAGCGTCAAAAGTGCTTTGCAATGGCAGGTAGGTAGACAATGCCATCAGGCCGGCCAGGCGCGGTCCAAAACGCAGCGCCGTATGCAGTGCGATGGCGCCACCCTGGGAAAACCCGGCGAGTACAATTTTGTCGTAGGGAATACCACGCTCGTGTTCCCGCTCCAGCAACTGCAGGAGCAGCTCGCCACTCGCGCGGATTCCGGCTTCGTCCTGCGGTCCGCCGCGATCGAGCGTCAGGATGTCATACCACGCACGCATGCTCATGCCACCATTGATGGTTACAGGTCGAACCGGCGCGTGTGGAAACACGAAGCGCAGATTCAGTCGTCCTTCAAGGCCCAGCTCCGGCACGATCGCTTCAAAATCGTGACCATCCGCGCCGAGCCCGTGCAGCCAGATCACGCTGCCATCCGGCTCTGCAGCGCTCTCTACCTCGACTGTTTCCGGCATTTGCATAGCGTCACGCTCCTTTGATTACGGACGCGCATCTTAACAGTAAGCAGCGCCCATTCTCAGCGGAATTCCCGGCCAGCCGGGCCCTGTGTCACAGAAATGGCGGGGTATCTGGTATAACATTTAGCAACGCTGTAACGATGGTCTGAAGTCATGTATAAGCAAACGAAATCGTTAGTCATATTCTTGTTTTCCCTGCTGTTGATCGCAGCTTGCGGTCAGAAAGGCCCGCTGTTTCTGCCTGGTGATACCAACCAGATAAGCACCAGCATGCCGGATCAACAACAGCCGCTGCCGGTTGAGGAAGAAGACGAGGATGACGAAGACGACCCTGTAACCAGACTTAGATAAAACGGTGCGGGCATTGCCCGCTATAAAAGCTGATGAGCGACAGCAAACTCGTCCTGGTGGACGGTTCTTCCTACTTGTATCGCGCGTATCACGCGCTGCCTAAACTGACGACTTCGCGTGGCGAGCCGACCGGCGCCGTGCATGGCGTGCTGAACATGCTCCAGAAACTGGTCAAAGAGCATGACACCGAGCACTTCGTCGTGGTTTTTGATGCGCCGGGCAAAACATTTCGTGACGAGATGTTCGAAGAATACAAAGCCAACCGCCCGCCGATGCCCGATGACCTGCGCGAACAGGTCGACCCTTTGCTGGAAGCTGTTGCGGCGATGGGGCTGCCTTTGTTGCGCATTGAAGGCGTTGAAGCAGACGACGTCATCGGCACACTTTGTCGCCAGGGCGCCGCCGCCAAAATGCAGGTTCTCGTTTCAACCGGGGACAAGGATATGGCGCAGCTGGTTGATGACCATGTAACGCTGGTGAACACGATGACCGGCTCAGTTCTGGATCGCGATGGCGTTAAGAAAAAATTCGACGTCTACCCCGAGCAAATTATCGATTACCTGGCACTGGTCGGCGACAGCTCCGACAACATTCCGGGCGTGCCGAAGGTCGGCGCAAAAACCGCGGCCAAATGGTTGAACCAGCATGGCAGCGTTAGCGAGATTGTGGCGCATGCCGATGAGATCACTGGCAAGGTTGGCGAAAGCCTGCGGGACAACCTGCAACAGCTGGAGCTGTCACAAAAACTTGCAACTATTCATATGGAAGTTGATTTGCCGCAGACGCCTGCAGAACTCAAGAAATCTGCACCTGACGTTGCAGCATTGCGGCCTTTGTACCAGCGTCTCGAGATGCGGCAACTCCTGCGCCAGCTCGATGCTGATTCACAAACCGACGCAAGCGACGAAAAGCCGCCGCCGGCAAAAAAGGGTGATTACCAGACTATCCTGACGCAGGCCGGCTTCGACAAATGGTTTAAGAAAATCAATAAAGCGTCACTGGTCGCACTGGACACAGAAACGACCAGCATCAATTACATGCAGGCAGAGCTGGTTGGTATTTCGCTGGCCGTGAAAACTGGCGAAGCAGCCTATATTCCGCTCGCGCACGACTATCCTGGAGCGCCGGATCAACTTGACCGCGATACGGTTCTGAAGGCGTTAAAGCAGTACCTTGAAGATCCACAGAAAAAGAAAGTTGGCCACCATCTCAAATACGATGCGCACATTTTTGCGCGTTACGGTATTGGCCTGCAGGGCATGCAATTCGATTCCATGCTCGAGTCGTATGTGCTCAATAGTGTTGCGACACGCCATGACATGGACTCGGTGGCACGATACTACCTGAATATCGACACCATTCATTACACGGATGTCGCTGGCAAGGGAGCCAAGCAGCTCACATTCAACCAGGTAGATCTCGAACAGGCAGCGCCGTACGCCGCAGAAGATGCGGATATAACGCTCAGGCTGCACGAGCACCTCTGGGGTGAATTAAAGAAAACGACCGGGCGAAAAAAGGTCTACGAGGAAATCGAGCAACCCCTGGTCCCCATTCTTCTCGCGATGGAGGAAACCGGCGTACTCATCGATCGCGGCATGCTGAAGAAGCAAAGTGGCGAACTGGCGACGAAAATGGCCGGACTTGAAAGCGAGGCGCATAAACTTGCCGGCGCGCCATTTAATCTCGGCTCGCCAAAGCAATTGCAGGAGATTTTGTTTGGCCAGCTCGGTTTGCCCGTAATCCGCAAGACGCCAAAAGGACAGCCCTCAACGGCTGAAGATGTATTGCAGGAACTGGCAGATGATTATGATCTGCCGCGCGTTATTCTCGACTATCGCAGTGTTGCCAAGCTGAAGAGCACTTACACGGACAAGTTGCCATTGCAGATCGCTGCCGAAACCGGTCGCATTCACACTTCGTATCACCAGGCAGTCGCGGCAACCGGACGCCTGTCATCGACCGATCCCAACCTGCAGAACATCCCGATTCGAACCCCCGAGGGCAGGCGCATCCGGCAGGCGTTCATCGCACCCAAAGGCACCGTCTTAATGGCTGCCGACTATTCGCAGATTGAACTGCGCATCATGGCGCATCTGTCGGCTGACAAAGGGCTGGTCAGCGCATTTACAGATGATCGTGACGTACACCAGGCAACCGCAGCCGAAGTATTCGATATCGAACCGGACCAGGTGACAGCAGATAATCGCCGCTCCGCAAAAGCGATCAACTTCGGCCTTATGTATGGCATGTCAGCCTTCGGTCTCGGCAAGCAACTTGGGATAAGCCGCGGGCAGGCACAGGAATATGTCGACATGTATTTCGACCGCTATCCGGGCGTGAAGAAGTTCATGGACGACATTCGCGAGCAGGCACGCCAGAATGGATATGTAGAGACTGTTTTTGGCCGGCGACTGTACTTGCCGGAGATAAACGACCGCAACGTGAACCGACGCCAGTACGCGGAGCGCAGTGCGATCAACGGGCCGATGCAGGGCACCGCTGCCGACATTATTAAACGTGCAATGATCTCTGTTCAGGACTGGTTGCTTGGTAGTGAGGCGCCGGCGCGTATGATCATGCAGGTACACGATGAACTGGTCTTCGAGGTGGAGGAAAATTCCGTCGATTCAGTGCGCGAGGAAATCGTGTCGCGTATGTGTGCGGCCGCTGAATTGTCGGTCGCGCTCAAGGTCGATGTCGGAACTGGCAAAAACTGGGATGAGGCACATTAGAGCCAATCTGCTCCTGAATAATATTCTTATAAAACAACAAGTTCACCGTATCAGGGAACTCTGGCGATAATATGTGTTCCAACCATATGAGTGCGTTAGTCACTTGTCCGCTTACCTCCCTAAGCGGGCTGGCAACAAGGTCACCCCAAACCTGTTGCGTTACTGACCCCGGGTGCCAAAAGCACGCCGGGGTTTTTTATTGGGTGGTGGGAAAGAGGTTTGCCGGTGAGGCGGCGGGAATCCTTATGTAGTAAGAAACCTTTCCAAAACCTC
>QNFK01000270.1 GCA_003645495.1 Gammaproteobacteria bacterium | reverse complement strand
CCCATGCCACCCATGCCACCCATATCAGGCATAGCAGGTGCAGCTGCGTCGTCCTGCGGTGCGTCTGCAACCATTGCTTCAGTTGTCAGCAGCAGTCCGGAGACGGATGCAGCGTTTTGCAGTGCGTAACGTGTGACCTTGGTCGGATCCAGGATACCGGCCTCGATCATGTCGCCGTATTCATCAGTTGCGGCGTTGTAGCCGTAATTGCCTTCGCCGGCAACCACTGCATTCAATACCACACTGGCATCACCGCCAGCATTGCTGACGATCTGTCGCAGCGGCTCTTCAAGTGCACGATGCAGGATTTTGATACCAACGTCTTGATCGTGGTTGTCACCTTTGAGCTTGTCGAGTGCGACGGATGCGCGGATCAGCGCGACTCCACCACCAGCAACGACGCCCTCTTCCACTGCAGCGCGAGTTGAGTGCAACGCGTCTTCAACGCGAGCTTTCTTCTCTTTCATCTCAACTTCGGTCGCAGCACCAACCTTGATTACGGCAACACCGCCGGCGAGTTTCGCAACTCGTTCCTGCAGCTTCTCTTTGTCGTAGTCAGAGCTTGACTCTTCGATCTCGGCGTTGATCTGGTCAACCCGGCCGGTGATGTCTTTCGCAGCACCAGCGCCGTCGATGACAGTCGTGTTTTCCTTGGTGATCTGGACTTTCTTGGCTTGACCAAGATCTTCCAGCGTCGTCTTCTCCAGTGACAGGCCAACCTCTTCAGATACGACCTGACCGCCGGTCAGAACAGCGATGTCCTGCAGCATGGCTTTGCGGCGATCGCCGAAACCCGGAGCCTTAACGGCGGCAACTTTAACGATGCCACGAATGTTGTTAACGACCAGTGTTGCCAGCGCTTCACCTTCAACGTCCTCTGCGATGATAAGCAACGGACGACCAGCTTTCGCGACGGCTTCCAGAACCGGCAGCATGTCGCGGATGTTCGAGATTTTCTTGTCGAACAACAGGATGAGCGGATTTTCGAGCTCAACACTCTGGCTCGCCTGCTCGTTGATGAAGTAAGGAGACAGGTAACCGCGATCGAACTGCATGCCCTCAACGACGTCGAGTTCATTGTCCAGTCCGGTTCCTTCTTCTACGGTGATAACGCCTTCTTTACCAACCTTCTGCATGGCCTTCGAAATGATCTCGCCGATTTCCGTATCAGAGTTGGCTGAAATGCTGCCAACCTGGGCAATCGCCTTGTCATCTGCACAAGGAATGGAATTCTTTTCGAGTTCGGCAACCACCTTGATCGTCGCTTTATCGATTCCACGCTTGAGATCCATCGGGTTCATGCCGGCAGCAACCGATTTCAGGCCTTCACGCAAAACTGCCTGCGCGAGAACTGTTGCGGTCGTTGTGCCATCACCTGCGACATCAGACGTCTGGGAAGCAACTTCCTTGACCATCTGTGCGCCCATATTTTCAAACTTGTCGTCGAGCTCGATTTCCTTGGCAACAGACACGCCGTCTTTCGTGACGGTCGGTGCACCAAAACTCTTGTCGAGTACAACGTTGCGACCTTTAGGACCCAGGGTCACTCTTACGGCGTTTGCCAAAACGTTCACACCTGCGAACATTTTTGCGCGCGCGTCGTCGCCAAAACGTACTTCTTTAGCAGCCATTTAACTAATCCTCTTTAAATTAAATTCAGTAGAGCTTTTCTTAAAGCCGACATTTAGCCTTCGATAACGGCCATGATGTCGTCTTCTTTCATTACCAGAAGCTCTTCGCCATCAACTTTGACTTCGGTGCCGGAGTACTTGCCAAACAGCACCTTGTCACCGGCTTTGATATCCAGTGCGCGGATTTCGCCGTTTTCCAGAATCTTGCCGTTGCCAACAGCAACAATTTCGCCTTTGATCGGCTTTTCGGCCGCAGCATCCGGAATGACGATTCCGCCAGGGGATGTGCGCTCTTCTTCCATACGTCTTACGATGACTCGGTCATGAAGCGGACGAATCTTCATCGATTAGATCTCCTATAAACTATTGATTATTAACCGACTATTGCGGCTTTCCAGACCGGCACCTGTTAGCACTCGGTCGCAAGGAGTGCTAATGATAGGGACGGCGCGGCAAAATTCAAGCATTTCGACGCAACATTTGTCTGTGCGGCCCATATGAGCCATTGCGGGGTACGCATAATGCGGCCTGATTCCATGACTTCGGGCCTTGTGGCCGGTATCCTGCGGGTCCGATTTGGGCCATTTGTTCACATAATCGGTAACAATAAGGGCGCCCGGTTGGTCCTATTATTGCTACTCGAAATTCCTACGGATCGTCAATGTTTAGAGCTCTAAAACCCGTTCTTGCAACCTTTTTGCTGGTCATATCGTTCGCTCAGATCCTGTACGCACAGGACGAAGACCCACTGCGGCCTGAGGTTGCCTATCGCTATGCCGCTGCCGACACCGGCGATGCCATAGAGATCGACTGGGTCGTCGAGGATGGCTATTACCTGTATCGCAACAAGATGTCGTATTTGAGCGGAACGGATTCGATCGTATTCGGTGCCGCCCAGATGCCGGAGGGCCTGGACCACGAGGACGAGTTCTTCGGCAAGCAGCAGATTTATCGCAACCGCTTTTTCGTTCGCATACCTTACACAGTGGTCGGCGATGCGCCAGAATCAGCCGAACTTGTCATTAAATCCCAGGGCTGCGCTGACTTAGGCCTCTGTTATCCACCCCAGACATGGACCGAGACTGTCACGCTGGTAGCCAGGAATGACGATGGTGGAAAGCTGCAGATTGATGGCTCATTTGGCACCTTCGGTGGCGCCAACGCCGATTTCCTGCCGGTCGATGAAGCTTTTGAACCCATTCTGACCGCGCTCGATGGCAACAATGTCGAGGTAGCGATCCGCGTAACGCAGGGTTATTACCTTTATAAAGACAAGTTTTCTGCCACCGTCATATCTGACAAGGCCCAGGCCGGCAAGCTTGAGAAACCGGCCGGCGAGAAAAAGACCGACCAGTATTTCGGCGAAATGGAGGTCTATCACAACGACGTCTTTGCCAAGCTGCCAATTGCGCGAGCTACCCCGGATGCGATGGACGTCGAGCTTGAGGTCAAATACCAGGGCTGTGCAGATGGCGGTATCTGTTATCCACCTGTCACCAAACTGCTTACCGTATCGTTGCCGGCGGCAACGACGGTAGCAGCACTGGCCGCAGCCATCCCGTCCGCCTCTGCAGGCGCGCCGGTATCGGAACAGGCACGACTGGCACAGTTGATTTCCGGTTCAAGCATGTTGCTCGTCATAGCGACTTTTTTCGGCGCGGGTCTGTTGCTCGCTTTCACACCCTGCGTATTGCCGATGGTACCCATCCTCTCCGGCATCATCGCCGGCGAAGGGGACAAAATTACGGCATCACGTGGCTTCTCGCTGGCATTGACGTACGTGATGGGAATGGCAGTCGTGTATACGGCAGCCGGCATCGCCGCAGCCGCGGTCGGCCTGCAGTTGCAGGCAATCTTCAACCAACCGTGGATTCTTACCGTTTTCGCCGGTCTGTTTGTGGTGCTCGCACTAAGCATGTTTGGCCTCTTCAACCTGCAAATGCCCTCATCAATTCAAAGCCGGCTCAGCATGGTCAGCGGCAAACAGAAAAGCGGCACGTATATTGGTGCTTTTGTGATGGGCGCGTTGTCGTCTCTTATCGTCACTGCCTGTGTAGCGCCGCCACTCGTGGCTACATTGACGGTTATCGGCCAGACCGGTGACATGGTCCGCGGCGGCTCTGCGTTGTGCGCGCTCAGCATGGGTATGGGTACGCCATTGTTACTGGTCGGCGCATCCGCGGGCAAATTGATTCCACGTGCCGGACCATGGATGGATGCGGTCAAGAATGCGTTCGGTTTCATGATGCTTGGCCTTGCTATCTGGATGATGTCGCGCGTGTTGCCGGGCGAAGTAACGCTGGCGCTCTGGGCTGTCCTGATATTCATGATCGGT
>QNFK01000269.1 GCA_003645495.1 Gammaproteobacteria bacterium | reverse complement strand
CGCTTTTTCGCCCAGCCATTGACACAGTCTGCCCAGACTGATGATGTAGTTGCCCTTGTTATGCATTGGCAGGGGCACGAACATTCCGGGCACACGAATCGCACTCTTTTCACCCGTCAGGTAATGAATGCGATCGCCGGTGACTTTCGTTTTTACCGGCGCACCCTGCTCTTTCCAGTCCGGATACAACTCATCCAGGGCATGCGACTCAAAGACGTTACCCGACAGAATATGAGCACCTATTTCGGAACCCTTTTCAACGACGACCACCGATAGTTCTTTACCATCAGCCTCCGCAAGCTGCGCAAGACGACAAGCGACTGACAGTCCAGCCGGCCCTCCACCAACGATGACGACATCAAATTCCATGGATTCCCGTTCGGTCTCTTGCGGCATTCTCTGCACCATGTTCGAAATGGACCGACATTCTAACAAAGCGCGGGTAACAGGTTTCACGAATATCGAAGCCGTTGTACCCTGCCACATCGGATGTGGAGAGCAGATGACGATTAGAGACGCCTACGCGTCGGCGGTACAAGTGCACGGACTGCAGGCCGATGCCGCACAAGTTGGTGTCATGGAGCACCTGCAGCGATTGCAGCAAAAGATTCTGCAGCAGAATTCGTTTGCGCAACGCTTGAGAAACTGGTTACCGGGAGCACGGGACTACGCTGGTCTTCGCGGCATCTATCTCTGGGGCGGCGTAGGCCGCGGCAAGACGCTGCTAATGGACTTGTTTTTCACATCACTGGCCATCGAAGAAAAAAAACGCATCCACTTTCATCGCATGATGAGCGACATTCATGCCCGACTCCGTGCCCTGGGAGACATCGAGGATCCCCTGGAACGAATAGCAGCCGATATCGCAGCTGACACCCGCGTACTTTGTTTCGACGAGTTTTATGTCAGCGATATTGCTGACGCCATGCTTCTGGGCAAGTTGCTCGATGGACTATTCCGGCGTGGCGTGACCTTGATTGCAACCTCTAACTCAAAGCCCGCGGACCTGTATAGCGGCGGACTGCAGCGAGAGCGGTTTTTGCCGGCAATTGCGCTGCTCGAGCAACATACTGATGTCATAGAACTCGATAGCGGCACAGACTATCGTCTGCAGCTGTTGCAGGAGGCAGGCACCTACCTGACGCCGACAGGGGAGGATACGAATGCGAAACTCCAGCACTACTTCGACGAAATCGCGTCCGCAGAAATAGTTGAAAACCGCACTTTGCAAATTCTTGGTCGCGAAGTTCGTACCAGGCGTTGTGCAAAGGGCATCGCCTGGTTCGACTTTCTGGAAATTTGCGATGGCCCGCGCAGCCAGGAGGATTACATCGAAATCGCACGCTGGTATCCGACAGTCATTATTTCCGACATTCCGCAACTGACGCACGAGCTCGATAACCCGGGCAGGAGATTTGTCGCCCTGGTCGACGAATTCTATGATCGTAAAGTGAAACTGATCGTATCGGCGGCTGCCCAGGTTGAATCGTTGTATATCGGCGAACACCTGCAGTTCGAGTTCCGGCGCACCACCAGCCGTCTCGTAGAAATGCAGTCAAACGACTATCTGCATGCAGCGCACCTGGCCTAAGTCCGACAGGCTCCTGGGCAGTACCACATGCTGCTGCACTGCAGTAACATTGACCGACAGTTGGAACATCCATCGGGAGCAACCTGAGCGTGGAAACGGAAACAGATAAAGACCTGATTTTAGAAGAGTTTTTACCGTACAAACTGGCGATCCTGTCGCATACCGTCAGTGGCCTGGTGGCTCGCGTTTACGACAAAAGCTTCGGCCTGACGATTCCCGAGTGGCGCGTGATCGCTATCGTCGGCAGATTCCCCGGTTTGTCCGCCGTGGAAGTCGCTGAAAGAACGATGATGGACAAGGTCGCTGTCAGTCGAGCTGTGACCAAACTGATCAAGCGCGGCCGTATCGAGCGCGAATTTGCAGACGCTGACCGGCGCCGGTCAATTCTCAACCTGTCCGAGGAAGGCAGACAAGTTCACGACGAAGTTGCACCGCTTGCATTACAGATGGAAGACGATTTGTTGCACGGACTCACGGAGGATGAAGTCGCGACGCTGAATACAGTGATCGAGCGGCTCCTGGCACGCGCCCGGTTTATCAGCGCACCATAGGAGCCTGCATCGTTCGATCAGGCACCAATTTCGGTCCGAACACTGATCAGTTCGGGGAAAAATTCTATGTCCAGCGCCTTCTTCAGGAAAGACACACCGGACGAACCGCCAGTGCCTTTCTTGTGGCCAATGATTCTCTCCACGGTCTTCATATGATGAAAGCGCCAGAACTGGAAGTTGTTGCCGATATCCATTAGCGCTTCACACATCTCGTAGGCAGACCAGTATTTCTCCGGTTCATCGTAAATACGTTTGAACACGGCAACCACTTCAGGTTGCTCTTCACGCTGCTGGCTGAAATCGCGCTCTGTCGAAGCCTGCGGAATCGGCAGTCCCTGGCGTGCGAGATACAACAGAAATTCCTCAAACAGGCTCGGTGAAAACAACGCCAGGCGCAGTCGCTCGTGCCATTCCTCCTGATGTTCGTAAAATTTCATTATTGCCGTGTTCTTGTTGCCGAGGAGGAATTCGAGCAGGCGATATTGCGGCGACTGGAACCCTGAAGCCTTGCCAAAGACATCGCGAAATTGTGCATATTCACTTGGCGTCAGTGTGTCCAGCACCATCCACTGGTTGTAAACCTGGGTCTGGATATGTTTGACGCGTGCAAGGTTCTTGACGGCGGGCGACAGTTCATCTTTGCGTATGGACGCAATCGCCGCTTCGGTTTCGTGAATGATCAGCTTGATCCACAACTCGGTGACCTGGTGCTGAATGATGAACAACATTTCATCGTGATGCGGCGGATCACTCAGCGGTTTTTGCGCATTGAGAACAGATTCGAGTTGCAGATAGGACGTGTAGTCGCTATCGCGATCGAGATTTGAGTGAATTGAAGCTTCGAGTTTGCGGTTTGTCATGATGTTTGGAGTACCGATATCGGTTGGATCATATTGCCGTGCATTGTAGGCCATTCGCCGGCTTGTCGATATTGTGTCCTGCTACCACAAAGTTGGTATCCAGTCCCTGAACGGGCAGCCTGTCCTTGGGGTATAATCCCGGCCCGTCGCTGAGAGGGCGTCAGGCAACTAATTCCGAAAGTCACTGTTTTCGGCAAGCAATAACAAGCCTGGCAACCCCAATTTTGGAGCAATACTTGGAAACCATCGCGGATTTCGAAGTCCAGTACAGTCAGTTCCTGGATCCTGAAGGCAAGCCAAGCTCGGATATTCCCGAACTTGCCAAAGACACTGAAAAATTGGTGGACATGTACCGCCAGATGACTGAAACGCGGGTTTTCGACGCCAAGGCAGTCAATTTGCAACGTACCGGCAAACTTGGCACGTATGCCTCTTGCCTCGGGCATGAAGCGACCCACATCGGGCTAGCTGCCGCGATGCAAAAGGATGACGTGCTGGCACCCAGCTACAGAGAGTATGGCTCCATGTTTTACCGTGGCGTCACCATGGAAGAGATCCTGCTGTACTGGGGCGGAGACGAAAGAGGCAGCGACTTCCAGGGTCCCAGAAAGGACTTCCCGTTTTGTGTGCCAATCGCAACTCAGTGCCTGCACGCGGCAGGGGCCGCTATGGCATTCCAGTTACGTGGCGAACCGCATTGCGCAGTGTCGATTAACGGTGATGGCGGAACCTCGGAAGGCGCATTTTACGAAGCGATGAATATTGCCGGCGCCAGAAAGCTGCCGGTAGTCTTTATGGTGGTCAATAACAAGTGGGCGATATCGCTGCCGATCGAGCAACAGACCGCGTCCAAGACACTCGCACAAAAAGCTGTCGCCGTTGGTATCCCGGGAATCCAAGTTGACGGTAATGACGTAATTGCAGTTCGACACTGGGTTGAGCGCGCATTGGCAAGGGCCAGAAAAGGCGAAGG
>QNFK01000268.1 GCA_003645495.1 Gammaproteobacteria bacterium | reverse complement strand
GTTGACCGTCACGAAATCACGGTGCCGGTCCTGCTTGGCGATCGGAAGATCACGAGCGACTGGAACATCTACGCGTTTCCAACCTATTACATTCTTGATTATGAACAACGGGTGATCCATCGTGACCTGGGTTACAGTACACTTGCCGGTTTATGGTGGCGCACAATCTAACAAAGGAAAACCTGATGAATACGAATTTCGGCTTTGGCAAGCCAGTTGACGGAAATTTTGAGGACACCATAGAAACGGTAACGGAAGAGCTCAAAAAAGAAGGCTTTGGCGTGTTGTCGGATATTGATGTAGCCGCAACACTAAAAAAGAAGCTTGATGAAGACATGCCGCCATATCGCATACTTGGTGCCTGCAATCCGGTGCTCGCCCATCAGGCGGTTAGCGCAGTGCCCGAGATCGGTTTGCTTCTTCCCTGCAACGTGCTCGTGCGAGAGGATGAAACAGGGCAGGTACACGTCAGTTTTATGGATCCGGGTGCCGTGCTTGGGTTGGTAGATAGCCCGGAAGTTGTGCCGCTGGCTGATCAGGTCAAGGATAAATTGCAGCGCGTGCTTGCTGCGCTTTGACGGACTGACCTGCGCGATCAGAGAAGAGCATAGTAGGTAACGATTCCGCCAAGTTCCGCTGTAAAAAGCATTACTATTATGACGTATCTGAGTCTTTTCACAGTTTTTCGTCCCACATTGTTTTGCGCCGATCCGGCGTTTGCGCCAGCACAATTGTACTACGATGAGTGTTTTCAGCGTTCCAGTTCGGGAAAGTCGCGTGGTGGTGTTCGGTGTTGCGTTGCCTGCTCATAGGCATAGGCAAGACTGATCAGCAGGCCTTCTGAATACGGCCTGCCAAGAATCTGCAGACCCGCTGGCAAATTGCCGTGGCTGTAGCCCATCTGGACCGTAACTGCGGGCAGACCCGTTGCCGGGGCGACCAGCTGGCTGTTGTCACCTTTATATTCTTCTATGGCCTTGTCCAGCGGTGCCGGCGGATTCGTCCAGCTGGGATAGACGATTGCGTCAATGTTCGAATTGTCCATTGAAGCGAGCACGTCCGACAGATACGCCTGCCGCCCCGGGTGTTGCTCGTAGTCAGGGCAGGGTGGGTCAAAATCCTGTGGATGAACATCCGGCGGGTTACCGCCGAAAAATTTCAGGCGATCCTCGATGTAGGGCGAATAGCCTTTGTTTTCCATGACGTCCATAACGTCCTGGATTGGCGCCGCATCTCCCAGCGATGTCAGGTACTCGTGCATGTCGTAGCGAAAACGTACGCAAAAGTTGCTGGCGTTCATGTGCTCGTCGAGATTATCGATTACGAAATTATCGACGATTTCAGCACCGGCCTTTTCCAGGTCGGCCAGCGCCTGTTCAAATACTGCCGTAATCTCAGGGTCTGCATCTTCGGTGTCGACGAGCGCTCGCAATACGCCGAGTCGCTTCCCTTGCAGAGCCTCTTTTTGCAAAAACTTCGTGTAATCCGGCTCAACGCGATCCTTGCCCATTTCGGTATACGGGTCGGCGGGGTCATAGCCTGCAACTACATCAAATACTCTTACGCCATCGGTAACGGTCCTGGTCATCGGGCCAGCAATATCACGATCAAAGGCTAGTGGAATTACGCCGTCGCGGCTGGTCAAACCGAGAGTCGAGCGAATGCCGAACAGGGCGAGATGGGAGGCGGGACCGCGAATCGAGTTTCCGGTATCAGAGCCCATGCCAATGACGCCGAAGCTTGCTGCAATGCCTGAAGCCGTGCCGCCACTGGAGCCTGCGGGCACGCGACTGAGGTCATAAGCGTTGGCGGTGGTGCCGTATGAAGAGCTGATGGTCTGTTTAGGACTGAACGCCCATTCCGCCATATTGGTTTTGGCGATGATGATGGCGTCTGCTTCGCGGAGTTTTCGAACCATGAATGCATCGTCTGGCGGTACGCTTTCTTTCAGTGCAATCGAACCACCGCTGGTTGGCATGTCGCCGGTGTCGTAGTTGTCCTTAAGAAGAACAGGGGCGCAGAAGAGTGGGCCGAGTTGTTCATCGGAGGCGATTTTTCTGTCGATCTCCTCGGCCCTCGAAATTGCGTTAGGGTTGGCGAAGATGATGGCGTTCAGCCCGGTCGATTTGTCGTAGGCGTCGATCCGCGCCAGGTAACCAGTGACTATTTCCTTGCAAGTGGTATCGCCGGAGCGAATTGTATCCTGAACGTCTACGATCGTTGCTTCGACGTAGGTGAATGGTGCTGCGGCCTTTTCTGATGAGCAGGATAGGGTGCCTAGCAATAAGGCGGTCAAAAAGAGGGATCTTGCGGCGTTTCCTGCATTCATGTGTGCGCTGCTCCAATGCCAGAATATTCTGTGGCCCAGAGTTTGCAGTAAGGCTAGCTATTATTCCAGCACGGCGGTGGACGAACCTGCAGCCAGAAAGGCGATGCAAGGAGCCCGCCCAGCGGGCGAGTTCGCTATTCTTTATTACTGTGCTAATTATCAATCCACACGGATCATGTTTTGTTTATTTATTATGATGGACTAACTCGCCCGCTGGGCGGGCTCCTACAACAATGCCAGCATGGTTACCGCTATTCCCAGCGCGGTTGTAAATACCATCACCAATACCAATGATTTCAGTCGTGTCATGCCGTTCTCCTCGTCGCCGCCATAGATTTACGGACGTTTTCAATTAACTCAATCAGACCGACATTACTCAAATCATCCACAACCCACGCAGCCTCATCGAAATTCTGATCATCGGTGTAGATACTGGGCGTAACAACCGTCGGAATACCCGCACGATGAGCTGACAACAAGCCATTGCGAGAGTCCTCTATCGCTATACAGTCCTCTGGTCGCAGGCCCAGTTGCTCCAGCGTCAAAAGGTAAATGTCCGGAGCCGGCTTCTTATTCTCGACGCTGTCTCCGCCACAAATAACTTCGAATTTGGCGATCCCTTCACGACCAAGAGCAGACAACAACAAAGCTTCAACATTTGCTGTGCTGGTCGTCGTGGAAATTGCGAGCCGGTAACCATTGTCTTCGGCTTCCAGGATCAGTTCCCTGATACCAGGGCGAAGACTTGCCGCGCCATCTGCGATCATGCTGGTATAGATAGACGTCTTTTTCCGATGTAGTTCGCGAACGAACTCGTCAAAATCCGGCGCGAGCAGGCGCATTGCATCATCTTGTTCTGCAAAATGACGAATACGTTCCTTGCCACCGGTAACCAACAGTAATCGCCGATACGTTGGTCGATCCCAGTGCCACGGAAAGCCCTGGTGTTTGAATGCCCGGTTAAACGCCTGGCGATGCGTTTCTTCGGTTTCAGATAATGTCCCGTCTACATCGAAAATAATGGCTTTGGTCATGATGCTGCTCGTAGTTCGCCGATCAATGTCGGCAATAACGATAAGTCGTCGATCAAAAAATCCGCGCCCAGGCTTGCAACAGGACTGCGGGAATAACCATGGGTGACGATACCGACCGGCATGTCGAGCGCTCTGGCGGTCTCGACATCAACAGCCGAATCACCAATCAGCATGCTGTTACCTGGTTTTGTTTTCAGTGCCGTCAAGCAGGTTCGCAGTGGTATCGGGCTCGGTTTTTTTTCAGCGACGGTGTCGCCGCCGACTACGACACTGAAATAGTCGGCAATCGAGAGATCCGCAAGAATCTGTTTGCTTATGGCTTCAGGTTTATTGGTACATATGCCCTGTTGCACGCCGGCGTCAGCAAAAAATTGCAATGTCTCCTGGACGCCGGGATACATGCATGTCCTGTTGGTCGCAGCCGCTGTATATAACTGCAGGAATCGTGTGATCAGTTTCTGCAGTTGAGCACTTTGCAGGTGCTCTCCGACCGCTGCGACGCCGCGGCCAACTAGGTTGTCGACGCCAGTGCCAATCATCGTCCGCACCTGGTTGTCTCCGAGTGTCGCCTCGCCATGCTCGTGCAACAGCGCGTTCAATGCGTCCGTGAGAT
>QNFK01000267.1 GCA_003645495.1 Gammaproteobacteria bacterium | reverse complement strand
TCTTATGACAGCACTTTATGGTGCCTGTCCAAACAAACCGGGAACCAGAAAATGATCAGAATCAAACATCGATTCGTGCTTTTGAGCGCAATGACACTGCTCGCCTGCCTTGCAGCTTGCAGCGATTCGTCCAAAACAAGCGCTCCGGCGTCCGCCCTGATTGATGAGGACGGGATTCTGAAATATGTTCCGGCAGATACGCCATATCTTATGGCGACGCCCGGTGATCTTCCGGATGATGTTGTTGATATTCTGGAGCCCCAGCTGGACGTTGTATTGCATGCGTATCACAAGCTAATGCTCGGAATTATCGATGCCCAAATGGCGGAAGCCGCGGCAGATGAAAGCGAAACTGAAGATGAAGGTGAAACTGAATCCGACGCTGGGAATATCGAAGAATATATGCCAATAATCGACGAGCTTGGCAGCCTGATGTCGGTCGAGGGATTGCGTGCGTCGGGAATCAATCGCGATTCCGATGTTGCATTTTACGGTATGGGGCTATTGCCGGTTTTACGATTATCGTTAGCAGATGGAGCCCTTTTTGAAGCCGCGCTGTCGCGACTTGAAGAAAAGGCCGACTCAGAAATGAGCGTCGCCGAAATTGACGGGCACTCGTATCGCTATGCCGAAGATGAAGAAGCGCGCTTCATTGTCGCGATCATTGACAATAATCTGATTATGACTGCGACGCCGGCGACCTTGGCCGACGCGCAACTGAAGAAGGTGCTGGGAATAACGTTGCCGGAACAAAACATCGCTGCGTCCGGAACGTTGCAGAAGATGGCCGATAAACATGGATTTATCGATTACATGATCGGTTTTCTGGATGTGGAACGACTTGTTGCAACATTCGTCGACGAACCTTCCGGGATCGATAGTGAATGGCTGTCACTCATGGAATATGACGCGACCACGCTATCCGATGTTTGCAAAAGTGAAATTCGCTCAATGTCCGGTGTGATGCCACGTGCACTAATGGGATATACAGCGCTAAACACTGAAGAGATGGCCACTAAAGCCGTCCTCGAATTGCGTGGTGACATTGCAGCGGGCGTCGCTTCACTGACTGGCGCCGTTCCGGGACTGGGCAGTGAGCAGGGCGGCTTGTTGTCGCTCGGCATGACCCTGGATTTGCTGGCTGCACGTGAATTTTATGCGGCTCGATTAGACGCTCTTGAAGCGCAGCCATATCAGTGTGAGCTTTTTGCGGAAATGCAGGGAAGCGTCGCGCAAGGCCGGGAGTTGCTCAATCAGCCGGTGCCACCGATTGTCTACGGCTTACAGGGATTTCTCGCCGTCATCGAGAACGTAGAAGGCATGGACTTGCAGAATAATCAGCCACCCACTTCAATCGATATGAGATTGATGCTGGCAACGGACAATGCGGAAGGACTGTTAGCAATGGGTTCGATGTTCAGTCCGGAACTTGCGGCGCTTGAAATCAAGCCTGACGGTGAGCCAGTGAAACTCGAGATCGCCCAGGTCGTCGCAACAACCGGCCAGGACGTTTATCTGGCGATGTCAGAGACCGGGCTTGCCATATCCGTTGGGGAAGGAATGGAGCAGAAATTGAGTTCCATGTTGCAAGCCACGGTCGCAGATCCTGAGCCGTTCATGTCGTTCGAGATGGATGCTGAGCGCTATTACAATTTTGTCGGTGCAACGATGGCATTAGGTCCCGATGGGGAAGATCCGGCACCGCCTGAAGTTCAGGAAGCGCTGCAGGAAATTCTCGGTGTCATGGAAGAAACGTTTGATCGCGTGTACTTCGATGTGAACTACACGGAGCATGGAATTGAGATGTCCTCGAAGGTCACGCTAGCTGAATAAATTGTGTCAGTGACGCAAACAGATGTCGTCATTGTTGGCGGTGGCCTGGTGGGGCTTGCAACCGCGATGCATTTGCAGGAAATGCAGCCGCGATTAAAGATCAGTCTGTGCGAAAAAGATGATCACGTCGCGGCACAACAATCCGGGCACAATTCAGGTGTTCTGCATGCAGGCATCTACTATCAACCCGGATCACTCAAAGCCCGATTATGTGTAGAGGGTAAGCAAGCCCTCATCGCTTTCTGTGAGCGCCATGCAATTGCCGTGATTCGTTGCGGCAAAATTATCGTCGCTAATACTGAGGCGGAATGTAATCAACTTGAACTTCTACTCGATCGTGGCACGGAAAACGGTGTAGCGGATCTCGCAATCCTGTCGCAACAGGAATTGCGCCAGGTTGAACCGCATGTTCGTGGTTTGAAAGCGCTGCATTCACCACATTCCGCAATTGTCGATTACCGGCTCGTTGCACAAGCGTTGGCAAAAGATTTTCAGGCGGCTGGCGGCAAGGTCTGCCTGCAGACAGAATTTGTTTCTGCCGGTCCACCCAACGGGAGGCGACGCGTCGTTACGACCAGCGAGGAATTCGATACCAGGTTGATCATTAACTGTGCCGGATTGCAGGCAGATTTTGTCGCGCAGAGCATGGGTACCGATCCGGGACTACGGATAATTCCATTTCGTGGCGAGTTTCTTGGATTGGATCCGGCTCGCAGTCATCTGGTTAAAGGACTTATATACCCAGTTCCAAATCCGGACTTGCCGTTCCTTGGTGTGCATATCACGACGATGGTCAACGGATCGATCGAGGTAGGTCCAAACGCGATCCTGGCAACCCGGCGGGAAGGTTATCAACTCAAGGACTTTTCTCTTAAGGAATTCGCAAACACATTGTCTTACCCGGGTTTCTGGCGTCTCGTGGCACGCAATTTCGCTCCCGGCGTTGCTGAGATCAATCGCACCTTGCGAAAAAGCGTGTTTGTCGAAAATGCCCGCCAACTCGTGCCGGAAATAGCGGCCGGGGATTTAACGCCATTGAGGGCCGGCGTACGCGCCATGGCTGTAGACAGGGGTGGCAACCTGATCGACGATTTTCGCATCGAAGAAGCGCCGGGCGCTATTCATGTGCTGAATGCACCGTCGCCTGCCGCGACATCGTCGCTAATGATCGGCAAATTCATTGCAGGCAAAGCAGAACTACGCATCAATGCGGACTAGTCGGATAGCAATAAAAGTATTAGATTGAGTGAGTCGGGTCATGAACTCCAAATACAAAGCGTTGTAAATAATGAAATATCTGATTTTGCTTATTGCTGTATTTTCCTTCGCCCACGTTTCCCTCGCCGATGGCAGCGGTGCGGACGCCGTAGTTCTGGTCAGTATCGACGAGATTCGTGAGGGGAAAGGTGACCTGTCTGCCCAAAAGACCGTGTCGGCCGGGCAGCCTGACGTGGAGGTTTTGTCGACCTTCGCTGCAGCAGGTTACGTAGCCGTAGTGGATTTACGGACAGACAAGGAAGACCGCGGCTTCGATGAACCGGTAACCGTAATGGGACTCGGCATGAGTTACGTCTCAATGCCAATCGACAGCGAAGTCGACATCAATTACGAAAAAGCCGCAGAACTCGACAAGATCCTCTCCGGTTTCAATGGCCCGGTCCTGGTCCACTGCGGCAGCGGCAACCGCGTAGGCGCTCTCTTTGCATTAACAGAAAAAGCCAACGGAGCCACCAACGAACAAGCCATAGCCGCCGGCAAAACCGCCGGCATGACCCGCCTCGAACCAGAAGTAATCAAGGTTCTGGAAGCAAAATAGGAGTAATTGCGAAGCGTTACGCGTCCTCCTAACCACAATCATAAAAAGGACCTGAAAACGTCAATTCTGGTGCGATCATAGGCGGGGATCGAACCAATCGCGCCCAATAAACCCGCCATAGCAGCAATACTCCACCGCGCGATTAGTACGCCAAAGCCCAACGTCATCGCGAAGCGTTACGCGAGGGTCCCCACCAGATTCGCCAAACAAAAAGGGCCCCATCAGGGGCCCTTTTTGTGTGGTGGAGGCGGCGGGGATCGAGCCCGCGTCCGCAAGTCCTCCGCTACGAGGTCTACATGCTTATTCCGTCTTTAATCTCATCGCAGGCTACCCGACGGGCAGGGA
>QNFK01000266.1 GCA_003645495.1 Gammaproteobacteria bacterium | reverse complement strand
ACGAAAGCGTCGTCCTTGGGTCGCTTTGGCAACTGGTTGGCGACGTAGAACGCATCGTGATTTGGCATCACCAATGTCAACGCTGCATCTTCGATAGGGTCTTCGCCCTGATTAAGAATAACCAGTTGCAGATTTCTTACTTTTTCCTCGAACAGGTAGTGCCGGTCCTCGTTCTCATGTTTGTGCTGAATCTGCGACATTTCCGCAGCCAGTTCATCTGAGTTGCGGTCCTCGTAGGGACTGTCGGAGCCAAACAGGCGCGCATGCGTGAGCCGAGCCATCACCGTCGTTGCTCCGGAGTCTTTCACTTTTTCACGAATTTCCATGAGCTGCATGAGTTTGGCGCTGGCAAGCGTCGAAGGAAGCTGGCTCAGGTCGGAAGTTTCTATGCGCAGGTCTTTGTGAATGATCTCGCCCGGGAAGCCGATCTCTATATTGTCTGCCGGAACCGCTTCGCGGAATTTTTTTGCAAACAATTCCTGCAGTTGGCGGCGGCCCATTTTGACTGCAGTCTCATTCATTCGAATATAGGCATCGCCGCGCCGTAACCGCTCGGAATGATCGATGCGCATCATGTAGGGCCGGTCCCGGCAGTCGCCAATCTCGTAAACGCCAACCCGTTTTCCCTCCAGCGAAACGTGCTGGTAGGTAATGCGAACCGGCGGCTCTATGAAATCGGCGACCAGTGCCTGGTAAGGCGGATTGCCAGCGAAGTCGTCGCGGTCGATTTGTTGAACTCGTTTTTGACCTTTTTCATCGAATTCAACGCCGGTCACAATGTAGCGGTTGCCACTCACCGATGCGTTGGCCAGCGATATGACGTCACGCAAAAAGCGACGGATACCGTCCGCTCCGTATGCGGTTTTGCAGAACTGCATCCCGGTTCCCGGCATCGCTGAGCGAACAATTTTTGACAGGCGATTCATTAGCCCTAAATTCTGACCGATTATGTTCAGTCAGTAATGGAACCAATCGTCACTTCTTAAACGTCCCCAGGCCCTTATCTGGCTCTCAGACAGCAGGCATGGTCGAAACAGGGAGCTCCGCCGGTCGCAACCGGCATTCAACGTCTGGAATTAACCGTTTGAATTTATTGCGTTTTGCGATATCCGGGCGACTCTCACCCAGCCTGCAGACCGGTAAAAGCGTTAACGGTACTACCAGCGCAGCCGCCATCCGCCTCCCGATTTGGGACGACGTTTGCGAATGCGCGCGTGCAGGGCGGCTCGTTTGTCCGCCAGCCATTCTTCCCGCTGGACATGCGTATCCAGCCCTTTTTGCCTGCGTCGTTCTTCCTCACCGGTGCGGAAATTGCAGAATTCCTCGTAGGAATCGACCTCAGCCTGCAACTCGCGAATCACTAACTCAACGTAAATCGCGTCATCGAGAAATCCCAGTCCGGGAATGTGATCCGGGATAAGGTCATCCGGATTGCAGAAATAAACCAGCGCGCCCAGAACTCTCTTGCGTTCGTCATCGCTAAGCTGCCATTCCTGATCGCCAATCATATTGATCACCAGCTCCAGTTTGGCCAGGCGTTCACTTATAAAACCGGGCAGCTCGGTCGATTTGGCGTCGGTGATCAGTTGTCGTGCAGCGGTCTCGATGGCTGCGGCATCCTGGGTGTCCTCGAGCGATGATTTGGCTTTATCAACAATCGCCTGGAAATGTTCCAGATCGTTGTCGCTTAACGTAAAAGTAATATCAAGTGGCATGACTAACAGTCCTTACGCAGTTTAGATTTCCTAGCCCGGGCTATCACTTCTGATTGTAACCAGATCGGGCGGGATCGGCCATTTTGCGGGGTTACATCAGGCCGGACAGTTATCTGCGGGCCTTGCAGCGTCAGGGAGACAATCTCATACTGCGCAGTCTTCAGCAAAACCAGCGGCAGAAAAAACAATGCATGAAACCGATCCATTGGCCGTGATCGCGACCGATAAGCCGGACTTTAATGATGCAGAGGCAATTGAGTTCATCAGCAGGCACTACAATCTCGATGTCTCAGTAAAACCGTTGCTGAGTGAGCGTGATCAGAATTTTCAGCTGACAGCGACGGACGGCCGACAATATGTACTGAAGATCGCAAATTCCGGCGAGGATCCGCAAGTCGCGGATTTTCATAACAAGGCATTGCTGCACTTGCAGGCTTACGGTGAGCATCACCAGGATCACATCAACGCACCAAAGCTCCTGCTGACAATTGACGGTGGAACCCATTTTATCATCGAGTCCGGCAACGCGCAGCACATCGCACGGGTAGTAAGTTTCGTCGCAGGAATTCCGCTGGCAGACCGCCTGCCCTCGGCTTTATTATGCCGCAATATGGGTGTCTTCCTCGCTCATTTGGGGCGCGCACTGAAGGATTTCACCCACCCGGCCAGTAGCCATAGCCTGCTGTGGGATATGCAACAGGCACTGGCCGTCCGCAGGTTGTTGCAACATGTACCAGGTGAGTCCACAAGTCAGCTGGTTGATGTGACGTTGCGCGAATTCGAGGAACTCGCGTTGCCGCTTTTCCCGACACTGCGCGCACAGGTAATTCACAACGACATGAACCCGGATAACGTCCTGATTAATCCGCAGAATCAGGACGCAGTAACAGGCGTCATTGATTTTGGCGACATGTTGCAAGCACCACTGGTAATAGACGTCGCCATCGCGGCATCCTACTTACGTCAGTTAGATGGCAACCCGCTTGCATTGATTGCAGAATTTGTAGCGGGCTATCACTCTGTCGTGGCACTGACCAGCGCCGAGATCGATATCCTGTTTACGTTGATCAAGACTCGTCTGGCTGTATCGATCGGGATTCTGCACTGGCGTGCCGCATTGCGGGATGAAAATGATCCTTATCTTGCGAGTATGTTGATAGCGGAATCATCAGCTGAAGTTTTTCTGCGACGTCTTATTGAAATTCCGCGCGAGAACGCGATACGTACATTCAGGAGCGTATGTGCGTCAGTGGACCACACAAAACCATAATCAATTGCTGTTGTAAGGGTCCATTCCCGACGAATCAACTTCTGTCTCCGCCAAACTATCGTCATCACCCTTTGCGAGGACTTTGCGCAATGCCATTGTAGTCACCAGCGACATGCTTTCATCGTCTGCATAATCATGCAATGGCTCCAGCGTGACATCTGCAGGACGAGTCAGTTTTGGTAAATCTGAATTGGTATCGAGAATAGCCTGCAAATCGGTGTCGTCAATAATCTCGAAGTAGCCAGTTGCCGGATCGCGCGCAAGCACACCATCCGTAGCAGTGTTTGCAGCTTCTTCAATCGCCTTGCGATTCTGTTGGTCGCTGGACGACAGAATCTGTTTGAGTGTTTGTGTCGATACAAGCTCGAGTTTGGCGCTCTCGACCGGATCAGCCCAAACGGACCGGCCGCGACGATCTGTCTTGATTTTGCTCGGTCGCCTAACGAGTACTTTGTTCGGGGTGTCGCCAGTCATAGCGCTTTCTCCCTGCCAGACAGTGATTTTCCAGCTGAGTGGTGATTCTGCGCCGAGGGCCACAGGTTTGCCAGCCGACTGCGTCACAGGTGCTGAAAAGAGCAATAAAAACAAAAGCTTAAAAGAGCAATTACCGACTCTCTTCTGGCCGGGATTGAGCGGCATGAGAAAAACCGACCAGCTGCGGTGCCTTGCCTCGCGTAAAGCTGTGGAGCAGGTCCCGGACTCCAGGGGGTGCGGCCAGTATTATTCTACATATTCCGGGTTTTGGGCCCCGACAAGCGTAGTTATGAACCTCGATCTTTTTCTGTCTATTCTGCTAAGTTTTAGCGCCGGCTGTTACGTCCTGATGGCCGTGCGGCTCTTGCGCGGCGACAGTGAAATCGGTGGTTTCCAGCTAGGCGCAACTTTCATCGTGATCGGTTTGTGGGTCCTTGGCGGCGCCGTCGAGATGATGGCAACATCCTTCGCCATATTTTCGGTTGGCAGGACTGCGCATTTTGTAGGCACGGCACTGGTGCCCGTCACCCTCCTGATTTGT
>QNFK01000265.1 GCA_003645495.1 Gammaproteobacteria bacterium | reverse complement strand
GCATTCGTCGTGCGGCAATGTGCGGTACGGGCCTGAAGCCACAAGTTTTACTTTGCTCTGCAGCATTAATTCGCGCTGCGGGGCCCTCTCCGGCGACTGCATTGACGTATACCCGCCCACCTGCTGCCAGTAAATGACTGTGCTGTTGCAGAGCCTCAAGATCGTGCACACCAATTTCCAGAGAAAGCTCTGTCACCGCCTCGTGCAAAGATCGTTTTTCAAAATGAGCCATATCTGTCCTGACATTAGTGCTTGCCGCGTATTACAACTCGCGCTTTGAAATTCCAATTGGAACGCATATTAAGTTGCTTTTCTTCCGAACTAACGTACGGTCCCATTCCATGTTTGTACAGGTTAACCAATAATAGTATTTTGTTCATGACTGCCGCTTAACAGTAGCCGAATATTATGCCCCTGGTCGCCCACAACGAATTGCCCACCTTTTCCCGCTTGCGTGCACGTGGCCATGAAGTGTTGTCGTTGCAGCGAGCACAAGAACAGGACATTCGCGAGCTGCATATCGGCTTTCTCAACATGATGCCCGATGCGGCGCTCACAGCGACCGAACAGCAGTTCATAAGACTGGTTGGCGGTTGCAACAAGATTGCCCAGTTTTACGTCTACCCGTTTTCCATACCGGAGTTAAATCGCGGAGCGCAGGCCCGTGAACATATCGACAAGTACTACTTCGAATTTGCGGACCTGGCGGATGCGGGCCTGGATGCCCTGATAATTACCGGCACCAATATCTCCAACCCATCCCTGGATGAAGAGCCGTTTTGGGAGCCGTTGATCGAGATAGTGAAGTGGGCTGAATCGAATGTTGCCTCCATTCTATGTTCCTGTCTTGCAACGCATGCACTGGTCAAACATTTGCACGGCGTTGATCGAAAACCACTGCCACAAAAACAATGGGGTGTTTACAGCCACAGGATCAAGCAGCCCGAACATCCGTTAATGAGTGACATCAATACGCGCTTTGATGCACCGCATTCACGTTACAACGCGGTTACCAGTTCGCAACTCGAGGCCGCCGGCCTGACTGTACTTGTCGAGAGCGCAGAAGTTGGTGTGCATCTTGCGGTCAGTCAGGATCAGTTTCGCAAGGTCTATTTCCAGGGGCATCCGGAATATGATGCGGTGAGCCTGTTAAAAGAATACAAACGAGAGGTCTCACGTTATCTCAAAGGTGAGCTCGAGGCCGCTCCGCCATATCCGGAAAACTACTTTTCCGCTGACGCGGCTGAGATAGCGACCAAATTTGTCGAGCGCTGCGAAAAGGCATTGCGCGATGAGGCCGACCTGCCGGAGTTTCCGGAACTTGAGTTGGCGCAACTCGTCGACAACACCTGGACTGATACCGGCAAGGCGATCGTCAATAACTGGCTGGGTCTGGTCTACCAGCTAACCAATCATGAGCGCAAACTGCAATTCATGCCCGACGTCGACCCTGACGACCCATTACAGCTGAATACCACCATCCCGCATCGTTAAGACGCAGTTCCCTGATGATCGGAGTTGCGTGTATCATTTGCGGCCCCGCAACGACAGTTTGACTGTCAGAACAATTAAAGGACGAACACCAATGGGTTTCAGCACCAGGCAGATACATGCAGGCGTCACACCGGATCCGCTTACCGGATCGATATTGACGCCGATTTACCAGACCACAACCTACGTTCAGCCATCCGTTGATGAGTACATGACGAAGGGGTTTACCTATTCCCGCTCCGGCAATCCGACGGTCAGGGCACTGGAATTGAAGCTTACCGACCTTGAAGGTGGCATCGACTGCTCCTGTTTCGGCACTGGCATGGCGGCCGTGCAGGGAGTCATGCTCGCGTTCCTGAACGCCGGTGATCACGCGGTGATTTCCGACGTTGCTTATGGTGGTACCTACCGACTGTGCACAAAGGTACTGAGTCGTTTTGGCGTGGAATTTACATTCGCAGACGGATCAGATCCGGAAGCAGTAGCGGCGGCCGTTCGCGACAACACAAAACTGTTCCTGACTGAAACACCGGCGAATCCAACCATGAAGTGTTCGGACATCGCAGCTATCTCGGCGATTGCAAAAAAGGCCGGTGCTGTCCACGCAGTTGACAATACTTTCCTCACGCCCTACTACCAGCGTCCCCTTGAGATGGGTGCTGACATGTCGATCCACAGCACAACCAAGTACATGGATGGACACAACGCGACCGTGGGCGGCGCCGTAATCAGCGCAACAGCAGAGCACGGTGACGCGGTGCGCTTTATTCAAAACAGTACCGGCAGCATCATGTCACCACAGGTTGCCTGGCTAACTTTGCAGGGTTGCAAGACACTGTCACTGCGGATGGATCAACAGTCCGCCAACGCCATGGCAATTGCACAATTCCTGGAGGCGCATCCTAAAGTTGAGCAAGTTTGTTATCCGGGACTCGAATCATTTGCACAGCACGAGCTGGCCAAACGTCAGGCGAGCGGCTACGGCGCAATGCTCTGGTTCGAAGTGAAGGGTGGCCTCGAGGCTGGCAAGAAGCTGATGGATGCCGTCGAGATATGGAGCCTGGCCGAGAATCTCGGTTCGGTGGAATCACTGATCACGCACCCGGTAACCATGACGCATGCTGATGTCGAGGAAGCGGAACGCGCGCGGGTTGGCATCATTGACGGCCTGGTGCGTTTGTCAGCAGGGCTGGAAGATGTCGAAGATCTTATTGATGCGCTTGACAAGGCGCTCGATCAGGTCTGAACCGGAGAAGCTGGCATTGTTTATGGGACAGCAGTGATGTCACATTTTTATCATTTCGATACACTCAGTCTGCACGCCGGACAAACCGTAGATGGTGAATTCGGCGCGCGTGCGACACCAATTTACCAGACCACATCCTACGTCTTCCCCGACACCGACACCGCCGCCTCAATTTTTAATCTTGAGCGTGGCGGCCATGCCTATAGTCGCATTACCAACCCGACAGTCGGTGTTCTTGAGCAGCGCATCGCGGCGCTGGAGGGAGGATCGGCAGCAGTCTGTACGGCATCCGGAATGGCTGCCACTTTCTGTGCGATAACGGCGATCCTCGGACAGGGTGACCACATCGTTGCCTCTTCGCAGATGTACGGCGGCAACATCAGCCTGATGAAAAACACGCTGCCCCGATTCGGCATCACCACGACATTCGTGGATCCAACTGACGTAGAGGGGTTCCGCGCAGCGCTGCAGGACAACACACGCCTGGTCTATGGCGAGTTAATCGGCAACCCTGGGCTCGACATCCTGGACCTCGAGGGCATTGCCGCAATCTGCGCCGATAATCACATCCCTTTCATGGTGGATGCGACATTTAACACACCCTACCTGTGCCGCTGTTTTGACTACGGCGTCAATATCACCATCCATTCCGTAACCAAATGGATGGGCGGGCATGGCGCTGCGATCGGTGGCGTGGTGATCGATGGTGGTAACTTCGACTGGGGCGCGAGTGACAAGTACCCGACAATCACCGATGACTATGCGCCGTTTTCAGGAATCAATCTCTGGGAGGAATTCGGTCCCAGCGCTTTCGCCATGCGTATTCGCGCCGAAGCAATGCGCGACATTGGTCCAATGATGAGCCCGATGAACGCGTTCCTGTTGTTGCAGGGTATCGAGACCTTATCGTTACGTATGGACAAACACCTTGCTAACACGAAAACCATGCTTGAGTATCTGTCGGGTCATGAGCAAGTCTCGTGGGTCAGTCATCCTGATCTGTCGTCGCATCGCAGTCATGCCCTGGCGAAAAAGTACCTGCCCAAAGGGGCGGGCTCCGTCGTCAGCTTTGGCGTCAAGGGTGGCAGGGATGCCGGCAAAGCATTTATAGAAAATGTTGAGCTGGCGTCACACCTGGCCAACGTCGGTGATTCAAAGACGCTGATCATTCATCCGGCCACCACAACCCATTCGCGCATCGATGCAGAAGCGCTGGTTGCAGCCGGTATCACCGATGACATGATTCGCCTGTCTGTCGGTCTTGAAGACG
>QNFK01000264.1 GCA_003645495.1 Gammaproteobacteria bacterium | reverse complement strand
AGGATGGATCCATGACCGATGAGTTCGCGAAATGCACCAATCGCGCACAGCAATAGTGCGAAGCCGCTGCCCATTGCTACGCCGTCGACAAAACTTGCGCCTACAGAATTGCGCGAGGCAAACACTTCAGCACGGGCGACAATCGCACAATTGGTGACGATAAGCGGGATGAATATGCCAAGTGACCTGCCCAGCGCCGGAAAATAGGCGAGAAAAATAAGTTCGATAGCGGTGACGAGACTGGAAATAATCAGGACATACATCGGGATGCGAATTTCCGGTCGTATCCAGCGGCGCGTCGCTGAAACAAGGACGTTGGAAAATGTCAGGACGAATAGCGTTGCAAGCCCCAATCCCAGTCCATTGACGAAAGTCGTTGTTACGGCAAGTAGTGGGCAAAGCCCCAACAGTTGTACCAGCCCAGGGTTGTCAGCCCAGATGCCGGAACGCAATTTGCTGGTGATGCCGATTTTTTCGCTCATATAATATTATTCGCCAACTTCGGCAAATACCTGCTCGCGATTTGCTTCAAAGTATAACAATGTCTCTTTGACCGCCTTGATAACAGAGCGTGGCGTGATCGACGCGCCCGTAAGCTGATCATAAACTCCACCATCACGTTTTATCGCCCAGAGTTCCCTGTCCGGGTCAGCAAGAGATCGCTTGCGAAATTGCTCGACCCAGTCTGATTTTGAAGATTCGATCAGGTCGCCAAGCCCGGGTGTCTCGCGATGTTCGAGCACGCGCACTCCTGATATTTCTCCACTTGCAGCGATACCGACTAACAACTTGATGGGTCCTGTGAATCCGTCCTTTGCTGTGACGACAAATAATGCGGCGACCGGTGCGCCACCAGCGTAAACGCGATAGACAGTAACGGGTGCGCCGCCTGGTAATTCATGTGGCGGTTCAATTGTCAGCGTTGATTCCGACAATTTGCCATCGTATTCGAGGCCCTCCAGCACAGGCTTCAGGCTTTGTTCCAGGTAGGCCTGCGCATTGGCCGCGATACGCGGAGCGGTCGTGCTGTGAGTGATCGCGACCAGCGCCGTGCAGATGGCAGCGAGTACAGCCAGAATCGCGCCGCTGGCCCAGATTGGCGGCTTTCCGCTGTCGTTCATTGCGATTTTTTCCGGCCGGGTTTCTGGTGGCCGACGATGCGTGGGGTTTTCAGGGGGTCAATTGCCGGCGTCGCCATGTTCATTAGCAACACCGCAAATGCGACTCCGTCAGCGTAGCTGCCCCATTCGCGGACCGCGTAAATAAGAACACCGATGCCAAATCCATACACGAGTCTGCCTTTAGGACTGGTTGCCGCTGAAACCGGGTCGGTCGCGATGAAGAACGCACATAAAATAGTGCCGCCGCTGAAAAGGTGAAAGCCGGGACTCGGATGGAGACCTGTCGAGAGGAAATACATCAGCCCGGAGGGGATCAGCAATCCGGCAAGTACGGCAACCGGAATATGCCAGCGAATAATTTTTCGTAACAGAAGCCAGGCACCGCCTATCGCCGTAAAGTTGCCTATCCACTCCCAGCCGCGACCGCCAAAGTCGCCCATTGCCGGATAGATGCGCAGCTCTTCAAATGTACGCATGTCATTCAGGCCTGCTTTAACGATATCGAGTGGCGTTGCGCGACTTATCGCATCAAAACTCAGGTAGTCAGGAAAGGTGCCGGTGAGCGTGTAGCGCACCGTCTCGGCAACGGTCATGAAGTGGTAATCAATATCTCCCATGCGCGCCGCTGTCCACAGATTCATATCCATGGGAAAGGCGATGAGCACCACAACGTAGCCGGCCATTGCCGGATTGAAAACGTTGTAGCCAAGACCACCATAAAGATGTTTGGCGACCACGATGCCGAATAAGGCCGCTGTTGCTGTCACCCACCACGGCGTCAGCGCTGGCATGGCAAAGGCCAGTAACGCCGCGGTCACCAGCGCACTGTAGTCCATGAGTGTGGCTTCGATGGGTTTACCGCGCAGGCGCAACATCGCGGCCTCGCCGGCGACACAAAACACACCGGCAACAATAAGGTTGAAGATGAAGCCGGTGCCGAAGTACCAGACGTATGCCAGTGCAGCCGGAATCAATGCATACAAAACCTGGCGCATGATCGCGCCAACGTCAGTGGCAGGCGTTACAAAAGGCGCATCGCGGCGTTCGAATTCCATCAGGTTTCGTCCGCATCTTTTTTATCTTTCGCTTTTTGTCGCCGCATTATTTCTTCGATAGCCGCCGGGCCCGCTTTAAGCGCAGTATCCTTTTGTTGAGCGAGTTCCTGCTCGCGACTCAGCTGTTCCTGCTCCATACGCTCGTTGCGTGATTCGAACCTGATCCTGGCTCGTTCCGCGCGCGCTTTTTCATCCGCCAACTCCCGGATACGCGCTTTTGCATTGCGAAAATCTGCGGTCAGTGGAATGTGGCTGGGGCAAACAAGATCGCAACAGCCACACTCGATACAATCGATAAGTCCATGGGAGCGCATCTTCGCCTCATTGTCTGCACACGCATACCAGAACAATTGTTGCGGCAACAACTGAATTGGACAGACGACGGCACACTCACCGCAGCGAATGCAGGGTTGCTCGTCGCCGAGCGGATCGGTATCGGACAGGACTAAAACACAATTGGTCGCTTTGACGAGCGGCACACGATCAGTCGTGACCGACTTTCCGGTCATTGGCCCGCCGATTACCAGTTGTTCAGCGGACTCGCTATAGCCACCGCTAAACTCAACGACATCAGCGACCGTAGTGCCAATTCTTGCCAGGACGTTCATGGGCGCTTTGATGCCGGGACCCGTTACGGTTGTGACCCTGGCAATGAGCGGCTCACCTTCACATATCCAGCGATAGATCGCGGCAGCTGTGCCGACATTCTGCACAACACAGCCGACGTCGGTCGGTAAGCCACCACTCGGTACCTCCAGGTTCGTCACCAATTGTACGAGCTGGTCTTCACCCCCGGACGGATAAATTGTGGGCACTTGCTTGAGCACGATGCGGTCGTCGTTGAGTTCTCCCATGGCAGTGCCAATCGCTTTCAACGCTTCGGGCTTGTCACTTTCAATCACGACATAGCACTCTGACACACGCAATGCATGCATCAGGATTTGTGCGCCACCCAATACTTCCGCGGCCTGTTCGCGCATCAACAAATCATCGCAACTGATGTATGACTCACACTCAACACCGTTCAGTATCAGGTACTGCAGCGGCATGGTGGTTGCCTGCATCAGTTTCTGACCAGTCGGGAAGACCGCGCCACCAAGGCCGACAATCCCGCCTTGCGTTATTTTCCCCAGTAAAACGTCTGGCTCGAGCGTGTTAAATGGCTCAAGTGGCTGTGCCTGTTCAATCGCCTGATCATCACCGTCACACTCGATCACAATACAAGGTGCCGTTTGGCCGAAACGCCGCGATACCGGCCATGGCTCAATGGCGACAACTTTGCCGGATGATGATGCGTGTATTGGTGCACTGAGCGAGCCATACGGTTCGGCGAGCAACTGGCCTTTCAGTACGTATTCGCCTATGCCAACAACCGGGTGGGCCGCTTCGCCTACATGTTGAGCAATTGGCAGCACAAGCTGGTCAGGTATGGGTACTTTTTGAATTTCCTGCGACGTTGAGACGGACTTTTCACCAGGAAGCCGCAAGCCGCCGTGCAGCGTTCCCAGGTCATAAGTTGGCGCGCTCACCGGGTCGCTACCATGCTAATGCAATCGACGGGGCAGGGTGGCAGGCACAATTCACAGCCAGTGCATTCTGCTGAAATTATCGTATGCATCAGCTGATGTGCGCCGACGATCGCGTCGACCGGGCAGGCATCTCTGCAACGCGTGCAGCCAATGCAAAGTGATTCTTCGATAAGAGCGACGCTATCGCATTGTGCCTTTGTTTCCGCCAGTGGCTGCACATCGCGCCCAAGTAGAGTGGCGAGTCTCTGCACAGTTTCCTCGCCGCCTGGCGGACACAGGTTGATCGACGCTGCGCCGCTGATGATT
>QNFK01000263.1 GCA_003645495.1 Gammaproteobacteria bacterium | reverse complement strand
GTCTTCATCCCGAACCTGGATAGCACCGACGGTACGACCATTGCGTTCGGTAGTCTGAATCGCAATGACACCCTGACCACCGCGACCCTGGACCGGAAATTCATCAATTGCAGTGCGCTTGCCAAAGCCGCGCTCAGTCGCTGACAGAAGCATGCCCTCGCCAACAATCGTCAATGCGATGACCTCATGCCCGGCCGGCAACTTGATGCCACGAACGCCTGCAGCACCACGGCCCATCGCCCGCACCTCCTTGGCTGCAAAACGTAGCGCCTTGCCATGACTGGCAACCAGCATGATTTCCTGGTTGCCATTCGTAATCGCAACATCCACCAGTTTGTCACCGTTGCGCAGATCGATAGCGATAATGCCGCTGGACCGTGGCCGGGAAAACAGGCTCAACGGCGTCTTTTTGACGGTGCCGTTACTGGTTGCCATGAAGACGAAACTTTCAGCATCAAATTCACGGATCGGCAAAATCGCGTTGATTCGTTCGCCCTCTTCGAGCGGCAGCAAATTAACTATAGGTTTGCCACGCGAACCACGACTTGCCTGTGGCACGCGATATACCTTGAGCCAGTACATCTTGCCGCGACTGGAAAAACACAGGATCGTGTCATGCGTGTTGGCGACAAACAGCTTGTCGATGAAATCCTCGTCTTTGACTTTCGCCGCCGAACGACCACGACCACCGCGTCGCTGCGCCTGGTACACATCAATCGGCTGCGCTTTGGCATAACCACCATGCGACAGTGTCACGACAACTTCTTCCTCGGGAATCAGGTCTTCGGCCTGCAGATCACTGTGATCCTGGTTGATCTCCGTGCGTCGCTCATCGCCATAGGTATCACGAATCTCGGCCAGCTCTTCCTGGATGACCCGGACCAGTTCATCGGGATCCGTGAGTATGCTAGATAATTCTTTAATTTTAACTAATAGCTCTTTGTATTCATTATATATTTTATCTTGCTCAAGGCCCGTCAAACGATGCAGCCTGAGATCAAGAATTGCCTGCGCCTGAACTACCGAAAGCCGGTATTCGTCATCGACCAGACCATATCCCTCTTCGAGCGCATCAGGACGCGTATCCGTTGAACCGGCCTTTTTGAGCATGTCCATGACAGCACCAGGCGGCCAGCTTTTCGCAATCAAAGCGGTTTTCGCCTCTGCCGGCGACGGCGACGCCTTTATGAGCGCAATAACCTCGTCGATATTTGCCAGCGCGACAGCCTGCCCTTCCAGCACATGGGCGCGATCACGAGCCTTGCGCAGCTCGAAAATCGTGCGCCGGGTCACTATCTCCCGACGATGGGTAAGAAACGCTTCCAGGATTTGCTTGAGATTCAGCAGTTTCGGCTGTCCCTCGATCAATGCCACCATGTTGATGCCGAAAACACTCTGCAGCGAGGTCTGCTTGTAGAGGTTATTCAGCACGACATCGCTCAATTCGCCTTTACGCAGCTCAATAACGATACGCATGCCGTCTTTGTCGGATTCATCGCGAAGCTCGGTAATACCCTCGATACGTTTTTCACGCACGAGATCGGCAATTTTCTCGATGAGCCGGGCTTTGTTTACCTGGTATGGCAGTTCCGTAACGATAATGGCTTCTTTGCCACTCTTGCCGACAGGCTCAATATTGGTTCTGCCACGCATGTGAACGCGACCACGACCGGTTTTATAAGCCGAATATATGCCCAGAGCGCCGTTGATGATGCCTGCGGTCGGAAAATCCGGGCCCGGCACATGCTGCATGAGACCCGGCACATCAATCGCCGGATTTTCAATAAGGGCGAGGCAGGCACTGATAATTTCATTCAGGTTGTGTGGCGGAATATTGGTCGCCATGCCAACGGCGATACCGGAGGAGCCATTCACCAGCAGGTTGGGCACTTTGGTCGGCATTACCGACGGCTCGGACTCCGAACCATCGTAATTTTCTACGAAATCGACGGTTTCCTTGTCCAGGTCCGCCAGGATCTCATGCGCAATGCGCGACATGCGCACTTCTGTGTAACGCATTGCCGCCGGGGCATCACCGTCGACGGAACCGAAGTTACCTTGCCCGTCAACCAGCATGTAACGCATTGAAAATGGCTGTGCCATGCGCACAATCGTGTCGTAGACCGCTGAATCGCCGTGCGGATGGTACTTACCGATGACGTCGCCGACCACACGCGCCGACTTCTTGTAGGGCTTGTTGTAGTCATTGTTGAGCACGTTCATGGCGTGCAGGACGCGCCGGTGCACAGGCTTCAGGCCATCGCGGACGTCGGGCAAGGCCCGGCCGACAATGACGCTCATTGCGTAATCCAGGTACGACTGCTGCATCTCGTCTTCGAGACTTACAGACAGAATTTCCTGTGCGACTTCAGACATACAAACTCACAATGCCAGTGCGTTTCCGTTCAGATAAGCGGAATCGCAATTAAAATAGTTGGGTGCTTTTGAGGAAAAAATTCCAGTTTTCCGGAACTTGAAACGAGCGCCAGACAGCGTCAAACCAAGGCCATAATAATATCACAGCAAGCCGCATAACAGCATGCTTTCCCGGTGTTTTGTTCATTAAATGATGACCCTTAGCAGAGCGCCTTTTGATCGTTATACTGGCACCCACATCTGACCCCTGTCCCCACCTGAAAAAGCAGACAAAATGCAGCATTGCGACACCCTGATACTGGCCGACTGGTGTGTTCCGGTTGAGCCCCACGATCTCGTATTGACCGAACATGCCGTTGTGGTTAACGACGGTCGAATCACCGAAATCCTGCCCGCGGCCGATGCCCGGGATCGTTATGAGCCGAGCACGCTTATCGAGCGGCCGGGGCATGTCCTGATACCTGGCCTGGTGAACGCGCATACACACGCAGCGATGACTCTTTTTCGTGGCCTGGCTGACGATATGCCGCTTGAACGCTGGCTTCGCGAGGGTATCTGGCCGGTCGAGACACGCTGGGTCAGTGCCGAAATGGTGCGCGATGGGACGCGCCTCGCGATCGCGGAAATGCTCCGTTCTGGCTGTACCTGCTTTAGCGATCAGTACTTCTATCCCGGAATCGTCGCAGAATCGGCAGTCGAGATGCAGATGCGGGCGATGGTCGGCACACCGATAATCGAATTCACCACACCATGGGCCGAAAATGCAGCCGATTGCATGCGCAAAGGCGCCGAAGAGGTGCATGACCGCTACGCCAACCACGCCCTGATCTCGAGTTGCTTTGCGCCGCATTCGACCGGCACCGTATCTGACGAGTCATTTCATGAGCTGCGGGTGCTTGCAGATCAGCTCGATTCGCCAGTACAGATACATCTGCACGAGACCGCACAGGAAATCGCAGACGCAATAAAAGAGACCGGCAAGCGCCCTTTTGATCGTCTGCGAGAGCATGGCCTGGTGAATTCTTCATTGTTGGCTGTGCACGCTGTGCATCTCACAGCGGATGAAATCAGCCAGTTTGCCGACGCCGGCGTTTCCGTCGCGCATTGTCCGCGCTCCAACCTGAAACTTGCCAGTGGCATTGCCGAAGTCGCAACCTTGCAAAAGGCAGGTATCAACGTCGCATTGGGCACAGATGGTGCGGCCAGTAATAATGTGCTCGATATGCTGGGTGAAATGCGCACTGCTGCACTGCTTGCCAAGGCCCGCGCCAACGATGCGTCTGCGTTGCCGGCTGCGGATGCGCTGCGCATGGCAACCCTGAATGGTGCCATTGCCCTCGGGCTGGCTGACAGTATTGGTAGCATAGAGCCCGGCAAATGGGCTGATCTGACCTGCATCGATTTGCGACACATAAACAGTCAACCGGTATACGATCCGGTTTCACAGGTTGTTTACACCGCGGATGCAAACCAGGTGAGTGATGTCTGGGTCGCCGGACGCCACCAGGTTGAAGATGGCAACCTTACCCGCATAGACGAAAATGAACTGCTGCAACGGGCGTCCGAATGGCGGAGCCGCCTGCACAACGGCAAAGAGACGAAAACCACATGAACGCTACGCAAGCCAATGTCGACCAGG
>QNFK01000262.1 GCA_003645495.1 Gammaproteobacteria bacterium | reverse complement strand
CTGTGCGACATGGTCGAAGATGAGGATATTCACTTAACTATCAGCACGTTTAATGCTAGCCTTGATGTGGTTGGTCAACAGTTGGTGCAACTTTCCAACGATCATGGTGGGCGGGACAATATATCCGTGATGCTGGCGCAGGTGTTGGATTCGTTTGAAGCGAAGAAGGGCCTGCTGGCACGGTTGCAGAATATGTTCCGTTCGTAGGGAGGCAGAGCGTCAGGGAGACACTCTGCGATTAATACTGTCTTAATAAGAGCGATAATACTGATATGGCACGTTTAATCCTGAGTCTGGACAGTCAGGTCCTGGCTGAGTACAACATGTCCAAAGAGCGTTACACAATCGGACGCCTGCCGGACAATGATGTACGCATCGACAATCCCGCGGTCAGTGGTCACCACTCCCTGATTATCAATATCCTCAATGATTCATTCCTTGAGGATCTCAACAGTACCAACGGTACCTACGTCAACGGCAAGTTGATCAAGAAACATGCGTTGCAACACGGTGACGTCATTACGATTGGTCACCATCAGCTGCGGTTTTCCGACGAGCAGGCCACCGAAACCGAACAAGACGAGTTCGAGAAAACCATGGTCATTCCGGCCGGCCAGCAAAATGCTGAACAACTGGCAATGGCCGAGAAAGCTGCAGATGCTGCCGCCGCGGCGGAAGCAGCCGCTCCTGTCGCCGAGGATCGGGTCGATGTCAAAGTCGATATGCCTGATGTGGAACCAGCGCCGGAAAGGGTGGAAGAAGTTGCGCCTGTCCTGCAACCAGAACCACCTCCTCCTCCGCCACCACCTCCGCCACCACCACCCGAGCCCGCAGCTCACACCGCTACATCAGCCGGCATTGATCCACGCAATGCACCAAGCGCATTGCCGATGGCCAAGCTTCAGGTATTGAGTGGTGCGTTTGCCGGTCGCGAACTGGAATTGACGAAAGCGCTCACGACGCTTGGTCGTCCTGGTGTACAAGTGGCTGCAATCACGCGGCGTGCCGAGGGTTATTACGTCGTCCACGTTGAAAGCGGAGAAGAAGGTGATTATCCGCTGGTGAATGGTCAGCCGATTGGCGCGCAGGCCCGCAAGCTTGCAGATAATGATGTACTGCAGTTGGCGGGTGTGAAAATGGGTTTCTTCGCCAGCTAGGTGTAATAGATCAGACTTGATCGCCCAGACGCTGTAAGGCAATGCCTGAACTAAGCGACTGATAGCACCAACGTCATTGCGATGCCGAAGAAACAGACGTCATTGCGAGCCCGGAGGGCGTGGCAATCTCCCGACGCTGTCGCGCGGCTTCGTTCTGCACTGCTACAACCTGAGAGAGGTTGCCGCGTCGCTTCGCTCCTCGCAATGACGTCTGTTTCTTCGGGCTCGCAGTGACGTCTGTTCTTTCCTGCCGGGTCAGTCTTCAATTACACTTTTTTCACGGTTAGTAATTCCACAAACCAACTGGTATGGAATCGTACCGGCGTGTTCTGCAATTTCTTCGACGGGTAATTCTTCACCCCACAGAATAACCGTATCCCCTACCTGATCGGTCGCGCGTGCGCCCAGGTTAACGCTGCAAAGATCCATAGATATGCGCCCCGTCACTGGCGCACGCCGGCCATTGATCAATACCGGCGTTCCGCTCTCAATGTGGCGGCTGTAACCGTCTCCATAACCCGCAGAGACGACTCCAAGCACAGTGTCCTGCTGCGCCTCCCAGGAACCTCCATAACCAACTCGCTCGCCCTTCTTAAGATGTTTGATAGCAATGAGATGTGCCTCGAATTGCATGGCCGGATTCAGCCCGAGGTCTGCCCCACACTGGCCCGGGAATGGCGAGATGCCGTACAAAGCCAAACCTGGGCGAATCCATAACCGACCCGCTTCGCGAATGTCAGCGAAGATCTCAAGTTCCTCTGCCCAACCCAGCACACCTGCAGAGTTGGCAACACTGACGTCACCTGAAAAGTCGTTAGTGATTGCGCAAAAAGCGTCTATTTGTGTCGTTGTTGTGGAATCCTGTCGGTCGTCTGCATTCGCCAGGTGCGTCATCAGCCGTACATCGCCAACTGCCGCGCAATTTCTTAGACGTGCAATGACTGCTGCTGCGATATCCGGTCGGAAACCGAGACGATTCATGCCGGTATCAATTTTTGCCCAGGCAACGATGTTTGCAGAACCTTGTTTTTCCAACCAGGTAATCTGCTCTTCGCTATGCACACAGATCTGCAACTGCAGATCAATTACCTGATCAATCTCGTCTGCTGAAAAAACGCCACCGAGTAATGCGATGGGCTTGTCTATGCCTGCTTGTCTGAGCTCGATCGCTTCGGAGAGACGCGCCACTGCCAGGCAGTCAGCGTCCGGAAGACTTTTCGCGACATCCGTCAGACCGTGACCATAAGCATTTGCTTTGATCACCGCCATCACCCGCGCTCCGGGTGCCTGTTCAGAAATCAGTTGGAAGTTTTGTTGAATCGCGCCGAGGTTGATGCACGCCCGTGCACCGAAACTCACTGATAGGCCTCATCCGCGTAAGTTTCCGGCACCCAGTTCTCAAACTTCGTATAGCGGCCAACAAATGTGAGCGGGAAATCACCGATCGGGCCATTTCGCTGCTTGGCAATGCTGATGTCCGCAATGCCTTTGCGTGGCGTATCTTGTTTGTAGACTTCTTCCCGATAGATGAAAAGAATCAGGTCCGCATCCTGCTCGATAGCGCCGGATTCACGCAGGTCCGACATTACCGGTCGCTTGTCCGGGCGCTGTTCGACACTTCGATTCAGCTGCGAGAGCGCGATGACCGGCACCTCCAGCTCTTTCGCCAATGCTTTCAGCGATCGTGATATCTCGGAAATTTCTGTTGCGCGGTTTTCCGTGTTGCCGTGAACCTGCATCAGTTGCAGATAATCGATAACAATCAGCCCCAGATCGCTCTCTCTTTTCAGGCGTCGTGCACGTGCGCGAATTTCTGTTGGCGACAGCCCGGGCGAATCGTCGATAAAAATCGGCGCATCCGACATGAGTTGCACTGCCGTGTTAATACGCGACCAATCCTCATCCGGAAACTTGCCAGTACGTAAGTGAGTCTGATCCACTCGACCGAGTGATGAGATCATGCGAAACGCCAGTTGTTGTGAGGGCATTTCCATCGAAAAAATGGCGGTTGGAACCTTGGCACCGATCGCAGCGTTTTCGGCGATGTTGATGGCCAGGGTCGTCTTGCCCATCGATGGTCGACCCGCGATGATGATGAGTTCGCCTGGTTGCAGTCCTGCGGTCAGCTTGTCGAATTCTGTGAATCCTGTCGAGATACCCGTTATGTCGCCACCCGATTGGTGCAACAAATCGATGCGATCTACTGCATCCGGCAGGATTTTCTTCAGATGCCTGAATCCGGCCTTGCCGCGTGATCCTTTCTCGGCGATTTCGAACACCAGTCGCTCTGCCTCGTCGACCAGCTCCGAAGCCTTTCGACCATCAGTAGAGTATGCGTTGCCACTGATCTCATTGCCGGCGCTGATCAGTGAGCGCAATGTGGAGCGCTCGCGAAGAATGGTCGCGTACGCTCTGACGTTGGCGGCGCCCGGCGTTTCGTTTGCCAGTGTCGCCAAATACTCCAGGCCACCGGCGCCATCCAGTTCGTTACGATTATCCAGGTATTCGGATACCGTCACTACGTCGCATGGATTGCTGTTTTCGGCGAGTTCAGCGATTGCGCTGAATATCAGGCGGTGATCCTTACGGTAGAAGTCGTCCGCAATGATGATGTCGGCGACTTTGTCCCAGGCCACATTGTCGAGCATGAGGCCACCAAGCAGTGACTGCTCAGCTTCGATGGAATTGGGTGGTACTTTCAGCCGATGCTCTGCGGCATCGACCCCTATTCCATCATCCAGCGCTCGAACCATATAAATCTGCCCCCAGATTGGCAATGCGCCAACAGTATTGGCACTGCCGGCTGGCCTGACTTACCCCCTCAATGCACCTTGCGGGCACGGCCTGATACCGTACCACAGATGTCTTATTCTTCGGCGACAACCTT
>QNFK01000261.1 GCA_003645495.1 Gammaproteobacteria bacterium | reverse complement strand
TGGTAACGCGCAAGGGCGCCGATGGGGAGCCGGAAGGTGGCTGGTTTCCTGAGCAGACTGTGGATGTGGACGTTGCGCTGCGCTCGATGAGTGCTGGATCGGCCTACGCTGCTTTCCAGGAGGAACAACTGGGGCAGCTATCACCAGGGAGTTTTGCCGACTTTACCGTGCTTGCGGTTGACCCGCGGAAGATTCCGGCGGAGGAGCTGCGCACGATGGATGTGACGATGACTGTTGTCGGGGGGGAGGTTACATTTCAATAGGTCGCGGTTAGACCGGAATTCAGGGGCGTAAGTCATCCTTGTTCGCGGCTAAAGCCGCTCCTACAGTTACGTGTAGAGTTTAGGTTAGCGAATCTGTGTAGGAGCGGTTTTAGCCGCGAATAGCTCAACACATGCAATAATCCTGTAGTCGCGCGAGTAAGTCGTCCTTGTTCGCGGAGTCTTCGCGACCTTACATTCCTGCGCACCGCGACAAAAGCACGTCAGTTAAGACAGCCGCTCCTACAGTTACCTATAGAGTTTGGGTTAGCGAAACTGCGTGGGAGCGGCTTTAGCCGCGAATAGCTCTACACATGCAATATTCCCGCCCAGCGGGCGAGTGTCGAAAAGACTACCGCATCCGAATTTTCTTAATCCGTGAACGCGACCAGCCTGCCGGGGTTATGGGCGACACAGATTGGCGGGTTGCTGGCGACTTGCTCGACACCGGATTTTTCGTAGGCGAGGCGGGCGTCGATATCGGCTAATAATTTGTTGAAACCCGTGGTTTCCCATAACAATCGGTATAGCGGGCTTCTGCTGACATACCAGGCATTGCGGAGATAGCCGTCGGGTACGAATTGCAGTTCCTGCAGCGCTTCTTCGAACCGGCCGGAGCGTAGCAAAACCGCAGCATAAGCCCACGCGTTTGCCGCTCGCCATACTGAATTCGCGTCGTTTTCCCGTTCAAAGAAAACCCTCGCACCCTCGATCAGCTCATCCGCCCGGGCTGTATTGCCGGCGGTGCGATGCAGTTCGCTCAATGGCACGGCGGCAAGGGCACTCGAGCGCGAACGAATATAGCCATCGGCATATTCCAGGTGCAGGTTGAAGGTGGCGAACGATTTCTCCAGCGATGCTATGGCGACATCCAGCTCTCCACTGACCAGCGCATCTTCCAGCACGGCACCATAGGCAATAATCGACAAGCCGCCACCGGCAAACGAGACTTGTTGTTCACGAACGATTTTTGCTGCTGCGGCAACTTCACCTCGATAGAGATGGAGTTTCATTTTGCTGAATGTAGTGATGTTATGCAGCGAGTCGTTCGGATCGTCAACTGCATTACTAAACGCTTCTGCCGTTTCCAGCATGCCAAGATCAACATAGATTCTCGACAGCATCGAACGCATGCGGCTATTTTCGGGATCGTGCTCGAGCCCCTCACTCAGGCAGGCGACCGAGTGTGCCCAGTCGACTTTGTCACCGCTCCAATGCCACAATGCGAGTGCACCGTAACCCTCGATAAAATCAGGATTGCGCCGCACGCTTTCCATGAAATAGCGCGTCGGCATGTTGAGCTGGTTCAGTGCAACGTGTGTCCAGCCGAGCTCAATATACGCGTTCGGATTTTCGGGATCGCGACGCACTGCCTCTTCCAGCACCGCGAGTTTTTGCTGGTGGCAGGCGGCGTCCTTAATCATCTTCGGGCACAGGACCGAGGCATAAGCGAACAGGACATAAGGATCATTGGGGCCGTATTCGAGCGCTTTTTCGAGCAACGCCTTTCGTTTTGCCAATAACACGGGGTCGACGGCCACCGCACGTTTAATCGGTATGGCGAGCGCCTGCATGGCATACGCCTCACCAAGTTGTTCATCGAGTGCGAGCGCTCGCTCGATGCTGGCTGTCATTTGCTCGGTGCTGTCCTGCCGGCTCAATATACCGTGATTTCCGAGCGTGTCGTAAACCCGCGCAAGCCCAAGCCAGGCGCGGGCGAATTTTGGATCTAGTGCTATCGCCTCCGAATAGCGGGCCAGCGCTTCATTTTGCAAATCCCGCGCGGCACTGTTTGATGCATATTTGCCGCGCAGATAGGCGAGATACGCCGGCACGCTGTCCGTTCCATTCGCCAATAACTTCTCTCGCTGTTTGTCTTGCAACGTGACTTCCAGGGCGTGCGCAATTTCCAGAACGAATTCATCCTGCATCGAGAATATGTCGTCAATTTCGAGGCGGCGCTCAAACGACCACGCGTGACTCGCATCACCGGTCTTGATGAGCTGCGCAATAATGCGAATTTCATCGCCATCGCGTTGCACGCTGCCTTCGAGCAAATAATGAACGTTGAGCATGCGACCTATCGCCATCGCATCGGCGGAGGAATCCCGAAAAGAGAAAGAGGAAGTGCGCGCGATGACAATCACATCGTCAAGATGCGCCAGTTTGTTGAGCAACGTATCCGGAATACCGATCGACAGAAACTAATCATCGGCGTTGTCGCTCATATTGAGAAACGGCAACACAGCGATTGAAGTTGGCGGTGGTGCGAAACCGTCCTCTGCAATCTCATCAACAGGCAGATGATTCAGGTTCAAAATTGAGACCAGCAACATTACCGCCAGCAAGCCCGTTGCGAAGACCGTGCGGCTTATTCGACGCAGGCTAAATCCGCTATCCATCGATTCGTCAATTGACGTATTCGCAGTGAGAGGAATGACCTCGACACATAGGCGATAACCTTCTCCCCAGACGAGTTCGATGTACCTTGGATCGTGTGAGTCATCGCCGAGCGCGTCACGCAGCAATTTTATTCGCTGCGTAACTGTCTCCGGACCCACAATCTTCCGTTTCCAGACCGTCGCGAGCAAGGCTTCATTTGATTGCAGATTGGGAGCAGAGTAAATCAGCGCGAGGAGCAGCTTGAACGACAGCTTGGGTAATCGGATGTTCTCCCCGTTACGTGAGACACAGCGTCTCCCCGCATCAACGACGAGGTCGCCGATCCGGTAGCGTTCCGCAGCAATGTCCATCCTGACCATAAATCCCGATTCCTACCCCTGTCACTAGCAGTTTAGTAGAAGAAATGCAGGATTGGCTGATTCTTCACATCTTCTTCAGACCTTCTTCACACACTTTCGCGCCGCTTAACCTAAATTTCCGTGACGACACGAGGGTTTACGCCGATCTGTGACTGTTCGTGACTGACAGAACCACCATTCAACAATCGCGATTATCCGATTCTGTTATTTGCGGCTTCACAATTCTTCCTTGTTTCCTCAGTCAGGTAAGTGATTTTCCTGCCGAGGGAGCCCGGGATCGACGTGATCCAGACAAGATGTTCCACCTGCGTCCTCATACGAGGTAACAAAATGAAAAGAATTAGATGCACAGCACTGCTTGCAATCGCGATTTCTTTGCTCCTGGCAGGTTGCGATAGCGACGACCCGGTCTTCCCGACAATCCAGCAACCGCCACCGCCGCCGCCAATGGTCTGGGATCAGGCAAATTGGAATGATGTTTTATGGCAATAGCCCGTAAGCGAGCTACTGCGTAACCAGAATTGAATAAATACAAATTTAATGGAGTCAAGGCAATGACGGAATCAAAAATCAGAAAAGTACTGCTCATTTGTTCGAGTTTTCTAGTCGTCCTGGGTGCGATCTTTGCGAGTTTCGCAGCCAGTGCGAGTGACCTGACCATACCGAACACATTTAACGCCGGCGATCCGGCTGTAGCGTCTGACGTCAATGATAACTTCAGCGCGGTAGCGGACGCGGTGAACGATAACGACGGGCGCATAGCTGCGTTGGAGGGCGCTGGCGGTTCAACCTTCCAGTCTTCCAATGCCATTGACTTCGCTACCGGCGTTGATGTCGGTGGTGCCCGCACATTGCTGCGCACAAACAATTCGGTCGAATTGCGCGCCGTGTCTGCCGGACCCGACACAACTGCGGTCGACACACTGGGGTGGATCATCCTCAATACCCCCGAGGAAGGCACCCCGGGTGCGGCTCCGGCCCTGTGCGGGGAGGGGGACCTGAACCCCGACCGTGACGGAGAAGG
>QNFK01000260.1 GCA_003645495.1 Gammaproteobacteria bacterium | reverse complement strand
GCTCCACCGGTACCTGCCAAACAGGAATATTCAGCGAGCCGCTGGTATGACTGCTGTGGCGTTGATTATGCTGGCCTGGATACTTGCGTTGAGAGTTTGAGTTTGAGGGACAGATGGTGATTTGCCTCCGGGACATACCGTAATTATAGAATTCGCGGCGTCTTCGCTCTCGTACATCTCTTTAAACTGCTACATAAGCACATTAATTGAGACAGCCGCTCCTACAGATTGTCGCAATCCGTAGGAGCGGCTGTCTCAACTATTGTGATTGGTTGCAGTGTGCAGAAAAACACGATAGCGAAGACGCCGCGAATGCTCCAACCTGGAAACAACCCAAAAAAATACCGGGTTCATGCCCCAACACTGTGCCTAAACCTTATTGTAGTTGTAGAATCCGCGTGTCAGGTCAGCGCGCGGGGAGCGCCGGACACCATTGAAAAATATCTTTCTATTCCTGCTGGCAATATCACTGATATTGGTCGCGACGCTGCGTGTTAGATACGGCGGTGGCGATCCGTATCAGGATTTATCGACGGCGCCATTACTTGATGGCGCACAAATCGAGGAAGTGCTCCGTTACAAGGAGCCAATCGGCAACGTGGCGGTAAGTCGGGACGGACGAGTGTTTTTCACAGTACATCCGGAATCCAGGCCGCAGGGAAACAAGTTACTTGAGTGGGTCAACGGAGCCGCCGTTCCGTTTCCGAATGGCACGGTGCAACCGCATCTTTTCAACACCGTGCTTGGGCTGGTCGTTGATCGCCAGGACCGATTGTGGACTATCGATCACGGTAATCACGGTTTCGGTACAGCGCGCTTGCTCGCCTTTGATATTGCAAGCGGCAATATCGTACACGATCACGAATTTCGCCCGGATATCGCACCGGCCGGATCGTTACTGCAGGATCTGCAGGTAAGTGCTGATGGTGAAACGGTGTTTATTGCCGATGCGAGTCTCTGGCGAAAACGGTCGGCGATTATTGTTTATGACATTGCAACACGCGACGCTCGTCGTGTTCTCGAATCACATATTTCTGTGTCCGCGCAGAATTATCTGATTCGCAATCCAAACCGGGACATGTCGTTTCTCAACGGCCTGGTTACATTAAAAACAGGTGTTGATGGTATCGCTCTGGATGCCGGGAACAATTGGCTTTACTTTGGCGCCATGAATCATGGCGGTCTTTTCCGGGTGCCCGTTCGTGATCTTAGAAACCCGGTGCTTGCATCGCGCAACCTGGAAAAAGCAGTCGAACGATACAGCGACAAACCACTGAGCGATGGTCTGAGTTCTGATCTGAGCGGCAACATCTACATCACCGACGTTGAACACGGTGCCGTGCTACTGGTCGACGGCGACCGTACACTGCAAACTGTAATTAAGTCGGAGAAAATCCGCTGGGCCGATGGCTTGTCCTTCGGGCCGGATGGCTGGCTCTACCTCGCTGACAGCGCGTTATCCGAACAGATCCTGCAATCGACGGACCACGTCGCCGCTGCAGGCCCGTATTTTATTTTTCGATTTCAACCAGGTTTCACTGGCATTCCAGGCCAATAGCGTAAAAGGAATTCTTGCATGCAGGTTGCCATCCTGTACGCCATTGTTGTCCTGATCTGGGGATCGACCTGGCTTGCGATTACTTATCAGATCGGTGTTGTCGCCGAAGAAGTGTCAGTAGCCTACCGATTCGCGCTGGGGTCCGTATCGCTTTTCATTTACGCCGCATTGTCGAGGCGAAAAGTTCGCATCCCGTGGAATTCATACGGTTATGTCGTGCTCATGGGCGCATTAATGTTTTCCGTCAGCTACCTGTTCGTATATCACGGTGCCGCTTACATCCCATCTGGCCTGGTAGCGGTCATCTTCAGCCTGATCGTCGTTACTAACGCACTATTCGAACGCGTATTTTTCAAAACACGATTCGAAAGTCGGTTGTTGTTGGCCTCCCTGCTCGGTGTGATCGGTGTCGGATTAATTTTCTGGCCGGAAATATCGAATTTCAGTTTGCAGGATCAGGCCATGATGGGCGTTCTGCTGGTCACGATGAGTGTACTCGTGGCGTCACTCGGCAACATGACGGCGATCATCAATACCAACCGCGGGCTACCGGTAGTTGCCGTCAACGCGCATGCGATGGCCTGGGGTGCATTATTTTCCGCTGCTGTTGCGGTTTTATTTGGACGACCGTTCAATTTTTTGTTCGAGTTTGAGTACATTGCTTCTCTCGCATACCTTTCTGTTTTTGGTTCCGCTATTGCGTTTGGTTGCTACCTCGCGCTACTACGAACAATAGGCTCTACACGCGCCTCATATAGTTCTGTATTATTCCCGATCGTCGCATTACTGATCTCGACTTTCGTCGAAGACTATCAATGGTCAACCATGGCTGTTTCCGGAATTGTTTTCATCATCGCCGGTAACTGGCTCGCACTTTCAAAAAGAAAAGGGATGTAGAAAATGAACGATTCGCAAATTGCCGGTATGACCAATTTTGACTGGGCAGGTCTCTGGCAACAATCCCAGGGCTTAGTGATGGGATTCGGACTGAAAGTGCTGGTCGCGATCATTATTTTTTACGTCGGTCGCATGATCGCGCGACTGATTACCAAAGGACTGCACAACCTGATGCAATCCCGGGAAGTCGACAAGATTCTCGAAACCTTTGTTTGCAACCTCGTTTACTGGATGTTGATGATCTTCATCATCATCGCTGCTATGAGCCAGATTGGCATACAGACAACATCATTGATTGCCGTAATGGGTGCTGCAGGTCTTGCAGTCGGGCTTGCCTTGCAGGGCGCGCTGGGAAATTTTGCGGCTGGCGTCTTGATCGTCATGTTCCGACCGTATCGGGTCGGCGATTACGTAGAAGCAGCCGGAATTGCCGGCACGATTTTGCAGGTGCAGATTCTTACAACGATGTTGAAGACTGCGGACAACAAGCTGATCGTTGTCCCCAATGGGCAAATTATGAGCGGCATTATCACCAACTATTCGGCGCATGAGACGCGCCGCGTAGACATGGTGATTGGCGTCAGCTACGAAGATGACATCGACAAGGTTCGCTGCACGATTCAGGAACTGGTCGATGCGGACGAGCGCATTCTAAAAGATCCTGAGTGCCAAATCGCGGTTTCCGAACTGGCTGACAGTAGCGTTAATTTCAATGTCAGGCCCTGGGTGAACAGCGCTGACTACTGGGGCGTGAAATTTGATCTGACCGAAGCGATCAAGAAGCGTTTTGATAAAGATGGAATTTCGTTTCCGTTCCCGCAGCAGGATGTGCATCTGTATAACAAGGGGTAGCGTCTTCTTTGATGAATCGCGGCAAGATGCCGCTCCCACGGTGCCAATAGAAAGACCGTGGGTACACAATCAGCGCGAATCCCCACGGAGCCAGTTTTAGGATTGCAGGAAGAGCATCTTGCCGCGATCGCCCCGGATTAATCCTCTACATCAGGTTCGATAAAACACCATTTTAGCTTCGGAATTTCCGCTTTGAGGTGACGCTCCAGCCTGTTGATATCGGCGATGGCGGTATCGATATCGATCCCCGATTTGAGTTTGATCTTTGCGGCCAGGAGGGTATCCGGGCCGAGCTGCATGGTAATTATGTTAAAGACTTTCTCGATGTGATCGTCATCAGCAATAATTCTCGCAATCGCTTCCTGAATCATCGGGTCCGCCGAACGCCCGACCAGCAATGAGCGCACCCGCAAGGTGAGGAAAACAGAGACAACGATCAGCACAACGCCGATACAGACTGAACCCAATGCGTCATACATCGGATCTCCGGTCAGGGCTGCAAGCGATATGAAAATCAGCGCCAGGCCGAGGCCCAGCAACGCAGCGATGTCCTCGCCAAGCACAACAACCAGTTCCGATTGTCGCGTTTCCTTAAACCACTCCATGAAAGGTCGTTCGCCACGAATATTGCCTATCTCGCGAATGCATCCCAGAAGTGAGAAAGTCTCCAGGACAATTGCGATAAGCAAGACCACGATTGCAATCCAGACCTGGGAAAGCGGCTCAGGATGCAGAAATTTGTG
>QNFK01000259.1 GCA_003645495.1 Gammaproteobacteria bacterium | reverse complement strand
TTAAACAAGGCGATACGGCATTTGATGAAACGGAAGATTTGCAGATTCGAAAGCTGCCATTGGCAGATGCGGTCGCTATGGTTAAGCGAGGCGAGATTACTGATGCCATAACTGTCGCAGCATTATTGGGCGTCGCTCTTGATGAGAGTGGGTGATGTTCTGCAGCAGAGAAAAGGTGAACAAGGGATGACAAAAATCGGTCTGGGATTGCTATTGATGTTGCTGTCAGTGGCCCATGCGGCACAGCCAAACATATTACTAATCTACGTCGACGACCTGGGCTACGGCGATCTCGGCAGCTATGGCCATCCTGTGCTCGAGACGCCCAATATTGATGCACTGGCGAACGACGGCCTCAGATTGACTAACTACTACGCGCCATCCGCTCTTTGTTCACCCTCCAGAGCGGGATTACTTACGGGCCGCTATCCATATCGGACCGGCATCAAGAGCTGGATTCCGGAGGGCAGCGACATCTATTTGCACACCGAGGAAATTACGCTGGCGGAGATTTTAAAGTCCGGCGGCTATGCGACCGCGCACATCGGCAAGTGGCATCTCAACTCCGATCTTGGCAGTGATGCCGAGCCACAGCCGACAGAGCAGGGTTTTGACTACTTTTATGGCCACAACGCGTTCCAGATTCCAACCAATCACAATCCGACCAATGTCTTTCGAAACGGTGTATCTCTCGGCATGCAGAGTGGCTACACGGCGGACTTATACGCAGATGAATCGATCGGATGGATCAAACAACGCGATCAGGACCAACCGTTTTTTCTGTACCTGAGCATGGCGGAACCACACACGACTTTCGAAAATCCGCCGGAATATAACCAGATGTACGCAGACTATACCCAGGGCCCGATCATTCCGATTGAAAGTGGTTCGACCAAACCGCCAAAAGGAAAACTGGTGCCACGCGGCCCCGGCGAGTACTACGCCAATATCACCTATATGGATGCTCAGCTGGGTCGGGTACTGCAAGCGCTGGCCGACATGGGCATCGAGGAGGAAACTGTAGTGGTGTTTGCCAGTGACAACGGTCCCGTCACGAGCGCCTGGCTACAGTGGTACGAAACCAATGCCTACGGCAGTACCGGTGGACTCCGCGGGCGCAAGCACTTCCTCTACGAAGGTGGCATCAAAGTCCCCGCTATCATCCGCTACCCGGGCGTGACCCAACCGGGGTCGACCAGCGACGAGCTTGCTCTCGGTACAGACATTTTTACGACACTGGTGAAAATAGGTGGTGGTGAGATACCGAATGACAGGCCGATCGACGGAATTGATATCGGGCCGATGCTGGTCGGTGAGAGCTTGCCGGACCGCGCCGTATTCTGGTCATTGTCATCTCATGGCGAACTGGAATTCGCAGTCCGACGTGGCGCCTGGAAATTACTGCTGGATCGCGATCATGAACCCCGCGAGCTTTATAACCTGGCGGAAGATCCGCTTGAATTCTTCAACCTGCTTGACGACAACGAACAAATCGCTAAGCAACTAAGCAATTTTTTTACAAAGATGATCGCGTCAATAGAAAACGACCCGTTGCGCCCCTGACCTTGTTCAAAAAATCATTTTAGCGGTGACGACGTAGCGCATCGGCCCACCTGCTTCTATGGCGTTGAACGGGTAACAGGTAACGAGACTTAACATCGGCGAATCGGTATCAAGAATAATGCTGCCGCGACGTGAATCAACCACATCGATGTCGCTGACCTCGTACAAATGACGCCGGCCATTCGCCAGCTCTACCTGGATCGACTCTCCACGCTGCAGGTATTGCAAAAACTGAAAGTGCGTATCGCGATGACCCGCGATGATGCTGTTGCCCTCTTCACCGGGCAAGACGCTGATACTCAGGTGGCCAGGACCGAATGCAAGCGTCCGGCCGGAGCCGCCTTCCAGAATGATTAGTTCGATGTCACCGCCGCGCGCAGACAACTTTGCGACCGGCCGGGTGTCTGCCCACGGCCACGGTGGCGGAGCGTCGTTACCACCCTCCGCCTTTTGCCATGCCCGCTGCATCATTTCCTGTGCAACCCATGCTTTGGCCGGGATGTAGGCGCCCTGACCAAACTGCCAGAAGCCAAGACAGAGCAAACAGGACACGGCGATACGACCGAAGCGCCGGCTACTGGCTACGCGCTGCAACACGATCCCGCCCCTGTGCCGACAAAACAAGCATTAACAAACAGGCAAAAGCGATTAGCACCAATCCACTCAGGCGATAGACGCCTGCACCCGTGGCTGTAGCGGGGAAACCGAAAAGCGCCTGGGTGCTCTGGCCATACGGCAACAGGTTGGGCACTTGTTCCTGGTTGAGTGCGTCCGTCAATGGCCGCGCCGGTGTTTTGTCTACCGCAACCAGGCTGGTGTGCTTACTGACAAGATGGTGTGCGAGCGCCGTTTTTATTACCGCATCGCGGGTTTTATCTGCATCCGCTCCGCGCCGCTGCTGGTCCAGCAAGTCTTCAATGCGCGCCCGCGCCCACAGGGCCGCTACGCCAGGACTGCTCTCGCTAACATCTGCGTCCAGCTCGGCGCCCCATGTTCCCGTAGCGGAATTGCCGCTTATCTTTACGAGTTCACCGGCTCGCAGTGAGTTCGCCAGGCGCACTTTGACAACGATCGGCTCACCAACATAGAGATCGGGAGTGACCTGCGGGTAGCTGGCGAATTCCGTATCGTTTGGCCACTCGACTACGATGTCTGTAATTTGCGGTTGTTCCAGTTTTCGAAACAGCCGCGTCATTTTTTCATTGACCTCGTGCAGTGCGCTTATGAAAGTGAATGTGCCGCGCCCTGCCTCTGCAGCCTTGCGCATGAACCAGCTGTTCGGTGCCGAGCCGATGCCTACAGTGAACAACCGGGTATTACCAAGATTTCTTTCAATCAGCCTGAACAACTCCTCCTCGTTACCGACGCTACCGTCTGTTATGAAGATCACCTGGCGTAAGTGATTCGTGCTTGCCGGAGAGAGAAGCGCCTGTTGAATCGCCGGCCGCATCTCCGTGCCACCGGTCGCAGCGAGACCCGCAACATAGCGCTTGGCAATGTTGATGTTCGTTACTGTCGCCGCAACGCTGTTGGGAAACAATTTGGGTGTTACCGAGTTAAATTGAGTGACGTTGAACAGATCCGCCGGTCGTAAGCCATCCAGTGCCAGGGTCAGGGCACGGGTCGCCTGGCTGAGCGACGTGCCATGCATCGATCCCGATGTATCGACGACAAAAACCAGTTCACGAGGCATTTCCGCGACCGGCGCAGTGAGGTCGTTCGGCGGCAACATCATGAGCAGGACGTGCGGCTGTCCATCTACCGATTCGGAAAACATCATCGCCCGCGGCGCACTATCGGCGACCGGCCGCCAGGTAAGTTCCAGATCGTGATCCAGCGGTACGTCGGTGCCGGACAATTCGATTGTGTAACGCTCTTTCTCGTCGCTTACACTAATCGGGTGATAACGACTGGCAATAAATTCGAGTGGCACGCCGGCATCGATTTCAGCGCGGAAAGTCACTCGATGATCCGTCGAGCGAGTGACCACGGGTGGCGTGATCAGCGACGCATCTGTCACCCGGTCGGTATCTGCCGACCAACCTGATCCCGTGCGGCCGGGCAGGGGCGATCCGGGGATGTATCGTGGCGTGACAGTCAATGGGAAACGCAGGCTGAAGCTGCCCTCGTCATACCTGACTGTCTGCAGATATTCGATCTCGATGGCAACTGTTTCGCCGGGCCCTATATTGGCCACAGAGGTCGTAAACAGATTCGCTCGTTGTTGCTCAACGAGGCTCGCTTTCTTCCCCGCGGCTTTGGCCACTTCATATTCTTTTTTTGCGGCCTCTTTTTCCCGAATCTCTCCCTCTATGAAGCGCTCGCCGATGTGCATGCGCAGTCGGTCGACGGCTGCATTGTCTGGCAGCGGGAACACATAGATTCCCTCCACCCGCTCTGTGCCGCTGTTCTGAAATACCTGGCGAACGCTGATCCGGGCGACCAGGCCGCTGATTTGCGCGTCTATCTCCGTATTCATGCGCGTTGCAATCTCG
>QNFK01000258.1 GCA_003645495.1 Gammaproteobacteria bacterium | reverse complement strand
TAGTCACTCAGGAGTCTGCGCGGTAGAAAGTATTCCTACTGCAAAAGCACCACAGCGGTCCATTTTTCCGTTCTTTTTCGTTGCGTAGCACCACTATGCTCCTCAAAAGAACAAAAAACTGTCCTCGCTGTGGCACTTTTTCGCTACGGATATTTCTACCGCGCAGACTCCTATCAGCAGCTTGAATAACACAGCCGGTCCCCAGGGTGGCCGGCTGTGTCCGTTCTGTGGCAGTCTAGCGACTGTTACGAGGGGGTAGTTCAATGACGACGGAAAGCAACGGGCCGATTGCACGTATTGTGCGGGCGACAACGAAAGTTGAGCCAAATGAAATCCGGGCAACCGTTCTGTCGTTTGCCTTCCTGTTTATGCTCATGCTGGCGTACAACATTCTAAAGCCGGTCCGTGATGCGATGGCCAGCGACTGGTCCGATCCTGAAGTCGCCACGCTCTGGACCATCAATTTTTTCATCAGTGCACTGGCCGTCAGTATTTATGGACTGGCTGTCGCGCGGCTTCCATTCAAGTACCTGGTGCCAGGCTTATACGGCTTTTTCGCGTTTTCCTTTCTCGCATTTTATGCCGGTAGTTCCGCGGTAGAGGATGCTGTTCTTATCGAAAAATCCTTTTACGTATGGATCAGCGTGTTCTCACTTTTTCATATATCTGTGTTTTGGAGTTTGATGTCCGATGTTTTCTCCAAAGCCCAGGCACCTCGTTTGTTTGCGTTCATTGCGAGTGGGGCCAGCATCGGCACACTGGCTGGATCATCCGTGCCGCTTTTCCTGGCAAGTGTCATTGGCACACAAAACCTGATGCTGATCGCCGCTGCGATTTTGGTCGGGATAATTCCTGCGCTTGGCTATTTGCAGAAACTGAAGGTCACCGAGTTAGGCAATGAAAACGTCCAGGTTGATCTCAACGAGCAACAATCGATTGGCGGTAACCCGTTCGCCGGATTCACGCTGCTGTTCAAGAATCCATATTTGTTGGGCATCGCGGTTTTTATATTGCTTTATACAGCCGTTGGTTCGTTCGTCTATTTCGAACTGAAGAATATTCTCGAAGTATTTACGCGGGATGAGCGCACGACGATCTGGGCGGGTATCAACACGACGATCAACGTAATAGCGATCGTGACGGCCTGGTTTGCTACCGGTCGGATTACTACGAAACTTGGCCTGGCGAAGACGCTTGCGTTAATTCCTGTCCTCGTTGCCATTGGTTTGCTGATTGTCGCGGTTAACCCGATTATGGCGGCGATTATTGCCGCACAGATCGTACTTAAGGGCGGCAACTATTCCGTCACACGTCCCGGCCGGGAAATGTTGTATACCGTTGTGGATCGGGAGACGCGCTTCAAAGCCAAGCCGGTCATTGATATCGTTGTCTACCGTGGTGGCGACACCATTACGGGATGGGCGTTCGCTGGTCTGACTGCGGGACTTGGGCTCGGCCTGGGCGTAGTGGCCGCAATCGGCGCAGGGATCGCGTTGGTCTGGGCGATCACTGGCGTGTATCTTGGGCGGAAATTTGAAAAAAGTGCCGATGCCGCCACCGCATCGGGAGAGAGCAGTTGACTAATATGAAGAATGCCTGGATATGCGATGCCGTGCGCACCCCAATCGGTCGATACGGTGGCGCACTATCGAGTGTTCGTGCTGATGACCTGGGAGCAATCCCGATCAGAGCTTTAATAGAGCGTAACCCTGGTCTGAACACAGAACAAATTGATGATCTGATTTTTGGCTGCGCCAACCAGGCAGGCGAAGACAATCGCAATGTTGCGCGAATGTCTGCGTTGCTTGCTGGACTGCCGCCGTCGGTGCCGGCCGCGACAGTGAATCGCCTGTGCGGTTCAGGCATGAATGCCGCAGGTAACGCTGCGCACGCAATCCAGGCAGGTCAGGCAGACCTCATCATTGCCGGTGGTGTTGAATCAATGTCCAGGGCGCCATTCGTTTTGGCCAAATCAACCGCAGCATTCAGCCGCAATGCAGAAATGTACGACACAACGCTGGGCTGGCGTTTCATTAACAAAAAACTCGAACAGCAATACGGCAGCGACTCAATGGCAGAGACGGCAGAAAATGTTGCTGCGGATTTCGATGTATCACGAGCGGACCAGGATCAGTTCGCACTGCGCAGTCAGCAGAAGGCAGAAGCGGCGATAGCCGCAGGGCGACTGAGTGACGAAATCACGCCGGTCAGCATCCCACAACGCCGCGGCGACCCTGTTGTTTTCGACACAGACGAACACCCACGCGCCAACTCCACGATTGAAGGACTGGAAAAACTGAAACCGTTTGTGCGCAGCGACGGCACGGTAACAGCAGGAAACGCGTCCGGTATCAACGACGGCGCCTGCGCGCTGCTAATAGCGTCCGATGAAGCGGTGAAAACACATGACCTCAAACCGCTGGCGAGCATCGTCGCCTGGACCGCAGTTGGCGTCGAGCCAAGAGTCATGGGCATCGGTCCGGCGCCCGCCTGCAGAAAAGTACTGCAGTTGGCGGACCTGTACCTGGACAAGATGGACGTCATAGAGCTCAACGAGGCATTCGCTGCACAGGGACTGGCCGTGCTGCGCGAACTCGGCCTTGAAGATAACGCAGAGCACGTAAACCCGAATGGTGGCGCAATAGCGCTGGGACACCCATTGGGCATGTCAGGCGCACGATTGCTAACGACAGCAGCGTATCAGCTGCAGCGCACGCAAGGCACGTATGCACTTTGCACGATGTGCATAGGCGTAGGGCAAGGCATTGCGATGATCATAAAGAGAGCATAAATCCCGATGGCCGAAGTAGTGCCGGATGGTGAGTCAAGAAACCTCCGCGTCCTCGCGGAGCGCATCCGTTCACGCCGCACTACCAAACTATTCCTGCGCCAGAAAGTCAGCAAACAATTGGTACTGGATGCAATAGAACTGGCCCGCTGGGCCCCAAATCACCATCTGACCGAACCCTGGCATTTCTACATGCTGGGCGAGAAGACCACTGCGGCAAGCGTCGAACTAATCCGCACAATCGTCACAGAAACCAAAACCGCAGAACTCGCCGACTTCAAAGCGAAATCGGCAGCAGCAATTCCGGGCTGGCTGGTAATCACCTGCAAAAAATCTCAGGACGAACTGTTACAGCAAGAAGACTACGCAAGCTGCTGCTGCGCCATCCAGAACCTGACCCTCTATCTGTCCGAAGCCGGAATAGCCGCGAAATGGACCACGGGCCTGATCACAAGAGACCAGCGCTTTTTCGATCTACTGGAAATAAACGCCGACCAGGAATTCATCGTAGCCCTGCTCTGGTACGGCTACCCAAAAGTCCTGCCGACCCAATCCAGAAAAGAAGTCGCAGAAATCACCACCGAGAAACCCTGACCAGATCACCGCTACCGCAAACGAGCCGTGGTTATCAGGCACAGAACATGCTTGATGACGATACCGGTGACAACATCGGCGATCTTTCCAGCGTGATCAATAATCCCTCCGCGGAGGGATTTCTTGCCACGGTGAACACTGCCCTCCAACTCGCGCAAGTGCCATTTGTGGCCGAACTGAGTCAGTTGCAGTGTTTCGCGGCGAATGATTGCTCACGGAAAGACCTGACAATCAGTCTCAGGAATCTGTCGCAATCGTCATCGAAGGGCTCCTTTCCGTCCGGGAGGAGCCGGTCGGTTATCATGAGCCACAAAGACAGCTGATGACCCAAAGCAAACATGACGACCGAATATCCGGACCTTACGTATCTTCCGATATTTCGCGGCTCCGTATAGGAGCTTATCCTCCCCGGATGCAGGTTCTAGTTAAATATTGAGTGGGAAAGCAATGATGATAAAGTTCTTATATCCCGGGCTCATTATCGCGACCCTTCTTGCAGTATCAAGCTGTGAAGGGCGGCAGGAGCCCACTCAAGAGCAAGTGCCTCTCAAGAAACCCAATATATTGGTCATCGTCGCTGACGACATGGGCTACTCAGATATTGGAGCTTTCGGCGGTGAGATCATCACCCCCACATTGGACCAACTCGCCAGCGACGGGCTGCGATTGTCGAACTTTCACGTTCTACCCACATGCTCGCCGTCGCGATCAGTTCTGCTCTCGGG
>QNFK01000257.1 GCA_003645495.1 Gammaproteobacteria bacterium | reverse complement strand
GCATTTGACGCGGAGGCAACAGTTGTACAGCTCAGAAACCAGCTGTTGCAAAACCGCATAAATCTTTATCTCGCCCTCGGTGGCGAGTTTTCAACCGACTACTGATGTGATGACAGGCCACCTATGAATGTCAATATTAGAAAAATAGCACCCATAGCAATTATCGGTGGGCTTCTTCTGTTTGCCTTCATCATAAAGATGAATCCTCCGCAAACACCACAACGCCCGGCGTTCTCCGGACCGATGATGGCTGTTGACGTTATTCCCGTCGAGCGACAGAGCTACCAGGTTCACCTGCAGAGTTATGGCACCGTACAACCACGAACTCAGTCAACCCTGATTGCGCAGGTCGGTGGCCAGATTGTGTCGGTCAACCCGAACGTTCGTGGCGGCGGCTTTTTCGAAGAAGGCGACGTGCTTGCGTCGATTGATGCGCGTGACTACGAAGCGGATGTGCAGATAGCAGAAGCGATCCTGATGGATGCGAAACAAACGCTGGCCGAGGCCCAGGCACGCAGCAACCAGGCCCGCGAGGACTGGGAACGACTGGGTAACGAAGGTGAGGCTTCTGCGCTGGTCCTCCGGGTGCCGCAGCTTGAAGCTGCCAAAGCTCGCATAAAATCAGCGGAGTCAACGCTACGCAAAGCACAACTGAAGCTCGAACGAACCGATATCGTGGCGCCGTTCGCTGGTCGTATCCTGAAAAAATACGCAGACGTTGGCCAGGTCGTTTCCAATAACACGCCACTCGCGGATATTTACGCTACCGACTACGTAGAAATTCGTTTGCCCATCAGGAATCGTGACCTACCGTTTATCGAACTGCCGGAAATATATCGTTATGAAGAGACGGCAGAGCATGTAAGCGACGTCAAGATTCGATCCGAGCTGGATGGCAATGCCACCTGGGATGCACAGCTGGTGCGTACAGAGGGGGCGATCGACGAGTCCGCCCGACAACTGCATGTCATCGCGCAGATTAACAATCCGTTCTCCATTCACCGCGAGGGACAAACGCCTATCAAAATAGGCCAGTACGTTACGGCACAGCTACGCGGAAAAATGGTTGCCAATGTCCTGGTAATTCCCAATGCTGCTATTTATCAGGGTAGCTATGTGTACATCGTGCGCGATGAAATTTTGCAACGACGCAATATCGAAATCGCGTGGCAGAACGACAAAGATGCGATCATCGCCACAGGCCTCGAGCATGGCGATATGCTTGTGACAACAGTGCTCGGCCAGGTCACCTCCGGCATTCGTGTATCGATAGCTGGCGCGACCGATAACCGGCGCAAACCTGCTGACAAGACCGAAGGGGGCAGCAAATGATTTCCTGGTTTGCCAGAAACACGGTCGCGGCAAACCTGCTGATGGCATCGATCGTTCTTGGCGGGCTGTTCGCTATCAATAACGGTGTGCGTCTTGAAGTATTTCCACCATTCGAACTCGATACTGTCAGCGTATCCGTACCACTGCGGGGCGCGACACCGGAGGACGTCGAGCTCGGTGTTGCGGTACGCATTGAGGAGGCTATCCAGGATCTCGAAGGCATCGATCGAATTATTTCGCGATCCGTGGAGGGCAGTACACGGGTGCAAATTGAAATCGACTCTGATTATGACCCACGTGAATTACTCGATGACATAAAGAGTCGCATTGACGCGATCAACACTTTTCCTGCGGATACCGAGAAGCCGATTATCAGCCTCTCGGTGCGACGTTTTGAAGTCATCAGCGTCGTTATCGCCGGAGATTATGCCGAAGAGGAGATTCGCCGCTTCGCGGAACAGGTGCGTGATGAATTGCTGCGCATAGAAGGCATTACGCAAGCCGAACTCGCCTCGGTGCGCCGTTACGAAATAGCCATCGAGGCGTCGCAGGATCGCCTGCGCGAATTTAATGTCACGCTCGCAGATATCTCGCAGGCGATTCGCAATAGCTCGGTTGATTTATCTGCCGGAAACATTCGCACGGAAGGCGGCGACGTGTTGATTCGCTCCAAAGGCCAGGCTTATCGACGCGCCGATTTTGCGGAGATCGTCGTCAAAACCAATCCTGACGGATCCATAGTACGTATCAGCGACATCGCCAACGTGCAGGACGGTTTCCAGGAGGAGTCGGTACGGACGAAATTCAATGGCAAGAATGCAGCATTTGTCGACGTTTCGCGTACCGGCAAGCAGAGCGCCATGGAAACGGCGGAGAAGGTCAGGAACTACATCGATTCAAGGCAGGACAGCCTGCCTGTTGGCCTGGAATTAAGTTACTGGGACGACGACTCGCAGATATTGACAAACCGCCTGGGAATTCTGGCGAGAAGCGCTGCCCAGGGTGGCGTCCTCGTGATACTGCTGCTCACCCTGTTTCTGCGACCTGCGATTGCCTTCTGGGTATTCCTCGGCATTCCGATCAGCTTTCTCGGCGCATTCATCCTGATGAATGTCTTCGACATTAGCCTCAATATGATGAGCGCGTTTGGCTTCATCATCGTGCTCGGTATTGTCGTCGATGACGCTATTGTGACGGGGGAAAACGTCTACAGACACATGCAGACGGGAGATAGTGGCCTGTCGGCCGCTATTCATGGCACCAAGGAAGTCGCTATCCCGGTGACTTTCGGAATTCTCACAACGATTGCCGCGTTTATGCCCCTGGTTTTCATCGAGGGGCGCCTGGGCACGTGGTTCTCGCCCGTGCCCATGGTGGTAATCCCGGTTTTGATTTTTTCACTGATTGAATCAAAACTGATTCTGCCAGCGCATCTGGCACATGTCCGGCTACATAAGGACAAACCGGTAACAAAAGGCTTTTCTGCGTGGCAACGGCGCTTTGCTGATGGTTTTGAGGAAAAAATTCTAACGATCTATCAACCCGCTCTGGATTTCACGCTCAGGCATCGCTATTCCACGCTCGCATCGTTTGTTGGCGTACTGATCGTCATGATCATGCTGGTTACCAGCGGTTGGACGAGGTTCGTATTTTTTCCGTCGATAGAGTCAGAAACTGCCACAGCTACATTGGTAATGCCGGTTGGCACACCGTTTGAAGTGACTTCCAGGCACGCAGACAAAATGTATGAAGCTGCGCGAACGATGCGTGACAAGTATGCAAATGAAGCAGATGGCACCGGCATGATTACTAATATCCTGTCGAGTGCCGGTTCCGGTGGCCGGAGTAACGGTTCGCATCTCGCGCGAGTGCGTTTTGAAACTGCGCCCCGCGAGACGCGAACATCCGACCTGTCGGTAACCGACCTGATCAATGAATGGCGGCGTCTGGTCGGACCAATACCCGGTGCGGAATCCATCAATTTTCGCGCCACGTTTTTCCGCCCGGGCGAACCCATCGACGTTCAGTTCAGCGGCAATTCTCTCGATGAACTCAATCGCGTTGGTGACGAGCTGAAAACGCATCTCGCCTCCTACCCTGGTGTGTTCGAAATCGCTGACAGCCTGTCTGATGGCAAGGAAGAGTTACGCATCGAGTTAAGCGCGCAGGGGCACCTCCTCGGGCTGACGCGATCAGACATCGTGCGCCAGGTGGGGCAGGCATTCAAAGGACTGGAAGCACAACGCATCCAGCGCGGTCGCGATGACATCAGGGTACTGGTGCGCTTTCCGATTGAGGAGCGCGACACCTTATCCGCCCTTAACGAAATGCTGATCACAGCTCCCAACGGTCGACTGGTCCCACTGGCCAACGTCGCGAACTTTATTCCGGGCAAAGGACCATCGCAAATCACCAGGATCGATCGTTACCGGGTACTTAATGTCACTGCTGACGTCGATAAAGACAATACCAACATGGTGGTTTTGCAAGGCGAGTTACGTGAGTTTATTGACAACATGCTGACCCGGTATCCGGGCATTACCTACGACATGGAAGGCGAGCAACGGCAGCAACGGGAATCATTTGGCAGTTTGCAGAGCGCAATAACAATATTGCTGTTCGTTATTTTCTGCCTGCTGGCTTTGCCGCTCAAATCCTATGTGCAACCTCTGATCGTCATGTCGGTGATTCCGTTCGGCATCATTGGTGCCATCATAGGCCACTGGATCATGGGACATCCCTTATCGTTCCTGAGCATACTGGGTTTGATGGCGTTGCTGGG
>QNFK01000256.1 GCA_003645495.1 Gammaproteobacteria bacterium | reverse complement strand
ACATGCAGCCGCCTGATCGCCCGCGAATATAACGGGGTGACGCAAGCGGAGCATGAAAATATCCGTGATTTCCTGATCCTGCACTATCGCGCAAGCCAACGTGGAGATTCTCCTTTCTGGAGTGATTACCTGGATCAGGAAGTGCCCGATTCCCTTGCACACAAAATCAGGCTGTTTAACGCACACGGCCAGGTCGCATTTTACGAAGAAGAATCCTTTCCCGATACAAGCTGGGCCTCGCTCTGGCTGGGGCAAGACCAATGGCCCTCAGGCTATGACCCAATCCTGGACAACTATGATTTTCAGCGCCTGCAAAGCCGCTTTAACCAGATGAAACAAATCATCGCCCAGGCCGCCAGCAACATGCCTGCGCAAAAAGACTACCTGGCCCGGTACTGCGCTATGGGCGCATAGGAGAGCGACATTTATTTGGTATTAGTCACTTAAGCATCTATGCTTTAATTGGCAAGCTGACAACAAGGGTCAACCATTTGTCCTTTTTTAACGAACTCAAACGCCGAAACGTATTTCGCGTCGGCATCGCCTACACCATTACCGCGTGGCTGATTGCCCAGGTGGCCGAGCTTGCCGCCGACAGCTTTCTGGCGCCGAACTGGGTGATGAAAATGATCATCACGGTGCTGATGCTGGGTTTTCCTGTATCGCTGGTGCTTGCGTGGGCATTTGAGCTCACAACTGCGGGCCTACGACGTGAAACTCGTATCGAAGCTGGTCAGTCAACGGCCCAGACCACAACCGGCAAGCTTGATCGCACCATCATAATCGCACTGGTTGCTGCACTGGCTTATATCGCCTATGGCAAGCTGGTGATTGACCCGAACCGCGATGCAGTGTTGCTGGAATCAGCTATGCAACAATCGGCAGCGGTCACCCCGGAACCCGAATCAATCGAAAGCCCGCTCGAAGCAAATAAACTGTCTATCGCTGTTCTTCCATTCATAAACATGAGCTCGGACCCCGAACAGGAATACTTCTCAGATGGCATCACCGAGGAAATTCTGAACCATCTTGCCAAGAACCGTGAACTCCAGGTTGCAGCACGCACCTCGGCATTCTCTTTCAAGGGCCAGGACCAGGATATTCGCCAGATTGGTGAGATGCTGGGCGTTGGAACAATACTTGAGGGTAGTGTACGCAAGGATGGAGCGTACATACGCATAACGGCCCAGTTGATCCGTGCCAGTGACGGATTCCATTTGTGGGCGGAAACCTACGACCGTAAGCTGGAAAATATTTTTGCCATTCAGGATGACATTGCCAGTCAGATTGCTGCGGCACTACAGATATCGTTGGGCATCACTACTCAACAGCCAGGCCACTCTGAAAAGTTGGTCAACCCCGAGAGTTATGACTTGTACTTACGTGCACGTACCCTACACCGTCAGCGTGGCAGGGGTCATCTGCTGGAAGCCCTGGAATTATTCCAGCAAGCACTTGATATCGACCCGCAATTTGCGCCGGCCTGGGCCGGTCTCGCCCATACCTACAACGATATCCAGTATTCTCTTTCATCAGAGGAACTGGAGCGGATCGGCGACATTAATGCAGAAAGCAGGGTTGCCGCTCAAAAGGCGCTGGAACTGGATCCAAGCCTCGCAACTGCGCTTCACGCGATGGCAAATAGCCAGCGTCGCAGGCTTGAATGGGCAAGTGCACAGGCGTATTACGAAAGGGCATTAAAGCAGGACCCGGATTCAGCAGATGTTATGGAGGACTACGCATACCTGCTTCTTAACAGCATACAGTTCAAAGCTTCCAAGCGGGTTATTGAACACATGCTGGTGCTTGATCCATACGTAGCTAAAAATTATGGAGTAACGATCAACCTTTACCATACATTGGGAGAATTCGACAAGCGAGACCACTACATTCAGACTGGATTAGATCTCGATCCTGAAGGACGCACTTTTCAGTATTGGAATTACATTCGTCTATTGCAAAATGGTGAACTGCAAGAAGCTCACAACTATGTTGACCAGATCAATCAACCGGGCTCTACCACAGCTCAAAGCTACCATAAAATGATTGACTGGATGGCTGTCCAGGACCAACCGCTGGACAAGGCGATGCAGGATGCCGGGTTTTCCTCAACCCATTTTGCATACGTTTCGGGCAACTATGAACTCTATCTGACAATAATGTGGCATCAACCTGACCCGCCGCATTTTACAATATTTTCGAGATTGCTGGGACTCATCGTGACAGCCGAGGAAATGAAACAGAACCTTGCCAAGCCTCGAACCCATGAGTTGGTGCAGGCATTACGACTGCCGGAATACTGGCGCGAAGTCGGCTGGCCGGATATGTGCCGCCCGGTCGGCGAGCATGATTTTGAGTGTGGATAGAGGACATGCGTAAGCTTTCATAGTGAGTTGAAAAGAAGAAATGTTTTCAAGGTCGCCTTGACCTATGACAAGTTCGTGATTGACCCGAATCGTGAAGCGGCAAGGAAAAGCGGACATCAGGCGACTAGGGGAAATGGCTGAATCTCGATCTGCACATAATTCTCAGAGCCTGCCCGCGCTACCAGCCTTGTTTGTTGCTGCTGTGAACATCACGTCCTATCAATTTCTTTTGCATATTTGGTCATCCACCGATTGTGGCTCACCGGGGTATTTCTTTGACTCCGCTTGCTCACCTTGTCTACACTCATGCTGTCGTCCAGAGTCCCTGTACAGTTCGCACTGGGACCTTCTTTCGTTGCGACGAAAAAGGACGATTAATGTCACATCAATTGAAAAGTGCCTGCCGGGCACATCTGCCAGCGTTATGGGCAGCTTTACGGTCAGCGGCTGAGCGAATATATGGAAAGGCGAAGGAATTACCTGATTGCTGGATGCAATGGGCAGTTTGGTTCGGTTATCGGCAAGAAGTTAAGAGCGTCGGGAGCTGTGGTTTGCGGGCTCGATTTAGGTGAAAGCCAGCTGCTAACGAATTCGTATGATCGGTATGTCCAGGGGTCGATCAGCGATCCAAGTGACACCGTGCTCGCTGCCGTCAAGAACGCGGACTGTACGATATTGTGTGTTCCGGAGCCGGTTGTTCTCGAAACGCTTCCGAAGATATTGCCTTTCGTGGAGCCTGGAGCGTGCGTTGCCGACATTGCTTCGGTGAAGTCGCGAATTGCCTCAGTTATTGGCGATTACTCTGGCCCCGCCGGGTATTTGAGCCTTCATCCAATGTTCGCTCCCGTCGATGATTTTTCCAATCGCAATGTGGTCGTTGTGCACTTAAGACCAAACGATGCGACCTCGTCAGTTATGGAGATGATCGTTAGTTGGGGCGCCAGAATCACTTCCATTACGGCACAAGAACATGATCGGTTGATGTCGTATGTTCAAGTGATTCCACATGCATTGATTCTTACTTTCGGCAGTATGCTAAGCAGAAGCGGGATAAGCATTGATGAATTACAGAGTGTTGCCACACCTGTGACGACGCAGATGTTAACGTTGCTGTCACATCTGTTGGTGGGTGGCGACGATACCTATTGGTCGATTCAGACGGATAATCCATTCGCCGTTGGCGCCCGCCAAGAGGCGCGCGATGCTTTGGATTCGGTGAGCGCACTCTATGAAGGGCTGCAAATAGGCGATTATTCTGAATTTATCGCACAACTATCGAGCTTTGTGGGTAGCGAGGCACAGATCCTGTACGACAAATCCGAGTCGATTGATGAGATCATATTCAAGGAAATCCTTGAATAGAAGATTCGATTAGCGCTAAGCACTATTATGGGGGGCGTCGTTAGATGGGATATTCTGACGTATGACATTTCCGTTGATTGGTCCGGAACAGGACTTTGCGCTTTGGGCGATATTGATTGCTGCTGCGGCCTTCGGTTTTTGGTGCGAACGATTTCCCTGGGGTAGAAAGTACTCGGGCGTAATGTGGCTCATGGCAATGACATTCGTCCTGGCAAACCTCAGGATTATCCCGAGCACAGCACCCGCCTATGACGCCGTTTGGAATTACCTTGTACCAATCGCAATTCCCTTGCTGTTGTTCGAAGCGGACCTCAAACGCATCGTTCGTGAGTCGGGCCCGACGCTGATCGCGTTCATCATCGGCAGTGCATCTGTCGTTGCTGGAGTATTCATAGGCTCGGCGATGCTGGATTT
>QNFK01000255.1 GCA_003645495.1 Gammaproteobacteria bacterium | reverse complement strand
GGTGTCTTCTTCGTGCTTGGCTTGTTTGGCATCGGCATCGGTTACCCGGGACAACCGCATGTAGTCAATCGATTCATGGCGTTGAAAGACGAACCCAGTCTGCGTCAGGGCCGTGTCATTGCGCTGGCCTGGGCAGTGATTGTTTACGCCGGGATGCTGTTGCTGGGTCTGTGCGCACGCATTTTGTTCACTGATCTTGGCGATTCGGAGCAGGTGCTTTTCAGAGCTGCAGGCGAATTGCTGCCACCGGTTATAGCGGGTGTCATGCTGGCAGCGGTGCTGTCTGCAATTATGTCGACTGCAGATAGTCAGCTTCTTGTCGCTGCTTCGGCCATCTCTTATGACTGGAATCTCGCATCACGTAGCGGACAAACCGGTCTGACCGGTACCCGTGCGACCATCGTCGTCATCCTGATTCTGGCGACAGTACTTGCTCTCGGTTGGCGCGCAGATATTTTCTCCAGGGTTCTGTTCGCCTGGTCCGCAGCAGGCTCGGCATTTGGCCCGATCCTGATCATGCGGCTCGTCGGTAGATCCGTTTCGGCGCCGGGCACCCTTGCAGCGATGTTGGCAGGTTTCGGTCTGACTGTTTTGATCTCCTGGTTTCCAAGCACACCGGGAGATGTGGCAGAGCGTATTCTTCCATTCGTTCTTGCGCTCTCGATTGCGATCGTGGGTAGTCGAAAGCAGACCTGAGAAAATCCGGCCAGGCTGTCATATGCATCTACTTCGTACGCCACCAAACATATGGAGGGGAGTTGACCGCACACGATGTGCCTAATCACACTCCGCAGGTCTCGAAGCTATGAGGGAACATGATGCGCTGGAACATAATCCACAAGTTTCGCGTAAGGCACTGGAAGCCTTGCACAGCCAGTTGTTTGGCTGGGCACTCTCCCGTTGTGGTTTTGACCACGCAACAGCCGAGGACCTGATGCAACAGGCATACGTAGAAGTTTTGAGTGGTCGGGCGCGATTTGACAATAAGTCGACGCTTAAGACTTTTGTATTCGGCGTCGTGCAAAATCTCGCGCGCAGCCGATTTCGTCGCCTGGCGGTGCATATGCGGTTGATCAAAACGTATGCCAATGCGCCTGTGGACGAGGTGACGAACGATGGTCACGAAGACCATCACGAGCAACGGCGAATCTGGCAGGCAGTGGAGTCACTACCACGACGTCAGCGCGACATCACCGAACTGGTGTTTTGTCGTGACATGACTATCGAAGAAGCGTCAGCGGTAATGGGAGTCAGCCTTGGTTCAGGCAGGGTGCATTATGATCGTGCGAAAAAGGCGCTGGCCAGGGTATTGGCTGGCCTGCAAACAAAAGAGACATTGACATGAGCGATAAGAATACGCGAGAAAAATTGCAGAAGGCGCTGGCTGCGGTACACGCGGAAACACCACCGGCTTTTGCAGAGGTCTGGGCTGCAGCAGAGCGACAAAATAAAACCTCGCGAAAGCGTTACGCAGGTTTTGTGGCAATCGCCGCGGCAGTCGCAATTGGGGTTACGGCCTTTGGCCTCTGGTCAACGAATGAGGTCGAAATGACCGATGAGTTTTTGATAGCGGATGCGCTGATGAATTCAACGCAGTGGTCGGCACCGAGCGATTTGCTCATGCCGGAACATCAATTTGACATATATCAGGACATTCCGTTGCTGATGGAGTCAACCGAGTTACAGGAAGGATCGTTACTATGAGACAGGGAACAAGGAATAGCCTGACGTTGCTGGGTATTTGCCTGGTTTTATTTACTACAGTCGCTACGGCACAGGGCATCGGCAAACAGAAAGATGTATTCAAAGACAAGCTGTTCGCACCCAACATCATTCTGGAAAACCAGGATGAGCTGGACCTGAGCAAAGAGCAGTTCACGGCAATCAGGGCTGCAGTCGTTGAAGTACAGGGGAATGTTGCCGAGCACGAATGGGACCTTCGCGAGGCTTATATGAAGGTCATGGCGGATCTGGACGAAGTGCCGGTAGATGAAGACAAGGTCATGGCGAATGTACAGGCGGCACTGTTAGCGGAAAATGAGGTCAAAAAGCTGCAGGTGGCGATGCTTATCCGCTTGCGTAACCTGCTAACCGATGAGCAGATGCAATACCTGCAGAGCCTGCGGGGAAACTAGCAGGCTATTGAAAAACAAAGATTTTTAACAGACTTATTAGCATTTCAGGACGCGGGTCAACGAACGAAAACAGGGTTTGCCATAGGATCGTGGCAATTGTGAAAAAGCGAGCGGATTGAAGGGATACAGTGATGCAGGGAATCAGACGAATCTTCGCCACAGCCATAGTGACACTGTCACTGGCGGCATGTGGCGGGTCATCCGGTGGCTCAACGACGCCGCCACCCCCACCCCCACCGCCACCACCGACCGTGACGATGGACGAGGCCTTTCAGTTTCTGAACCAGGCTACCTTCGGCGCTACACAGACGGAAGTGCAACATGTCGTTGATATAGGCATCGAGGCCTGGATCGACGAGCAAATGCAAATGCCAGTTTCACGACAGCTGCCGCACCTGCAAAGCCTGCCGCGCCCGCAAAACCTTGCGGAGCTTCAGGTAGATCGTGTGGATATCTGGTTCCGTAACGCGATTAACCAGCCGGACCAGTTGCGACAACGCGTGGCATTCGCTTTATCGGAAATCACGGTCGTGTCGCAACTTGGAGCGCTGGTCGATGCGCCGTATTCACTGGGAAGTTACTACGACGTTCTTGCAGAGAACGCATTTGGCAATTATCGACAGCTCGTTCAGCGAGTAACCCTGCATCCGGCGATGGGTGTTTATCTCAGCATGCTGGGCAATGAAAAGCCGAATCCAGCCCTCAATATTCGGCCCGATGAAAATTATGCGCGTGAGCTCATGCAACTGTTTTCAATTGGACTGGTAGAACTGAATGTTGATGGCAGCGAGGTTCTTGACGGCCAGAACCAGCCGATACCGACTTACAACCAGGCGATCATCGAGGGTTTTGCGCACGTCTACACAGGCTGGAATTACGCGGGTGCGCCGAGTTTTCAGCAGGCACGCCGGAACGACGCAAATCAAACTATTCCGATGCAACTCTATCCTGCTTTTCACGATGATGGCGCCAAGATGCTGCTTAACGGCGTTACGCTGCCGGCCGGGCAGAACGGTAACCAGGATTTAGCGGCTGCGCTGGACAACGTATTCAACCATGCCAATGTTGGGCCGTTCATCGCAATACGCCTGATCCAGCGCCTCGTGACCAGCAATCCGTCACCCGGCTACATACAGCGGATCGGTGCAGTCTTCGATAACAATGGTTCCGGCGTGCGTGGTGATCTCGGTGCCGTTGTCAAAGCCATCCTGATGGACGACGAAGCGCGACCCGATCTGCCGATGGAAATTGACGGAAAGATTAAGGAACCGCTGCTGCGACTCACCCAGTTATGGCGTGCATATAACGCCAGTTCCGAGAGTGGCAAGTATCCGTTGGTAGCCTCTTATTTCATTTTAGGCCAGGGGCCGTTGCAAGCGGTGCATGTGTTTAATTTCTTCAGTCCGTTCTTTGCGCCGGCCGGAGAAATTCGTAATAGCAGTTTTGTAGCGCCGGAACTTGAAATTGCAACTGAATACCAGAACACGTTCGTCACCAACTATTTCTTCCTGACCTGTTTTGGTCTCAATTCGGCCAACGAGAATCTCGAGGCCGACGACGTCTTTATCGACATCAGCGAGGAAATGGCGATTGCGGGTGATACGAATGCGCTGATCGACATGGTGGTGAGTAAACTTCTTGCCGGTACAGTTTCAGACGTCCTCAGAGTCGAAATGGTCGGCATGATTGACCGCATAGATGTGGCGGACGTCGCAAATCGTACCGCGGAGGCCATTTACTTCGTGGTTTCTTCGCCTGAATTCGCCTATCAGCGATAGATTCGGAGAATGGAAATGAAAAGATTCAATCGACGCGAATTCCTGACAACAACCGGCGCTGCTGCAGCGACGGCTGCAATTGGCAGTTATCCCGGTGCGGCGTTTTCGCAGGTGATAGGTACAAGTGCGCCATTCCCCGACTATAAGGCGCTGGTATGCGTATGCCTGCATGGCGGTAATGGCTCGTTCAACATGCTCATTCCGCGCAGCAATGCTGAATACAATATCTACGCAGCATCGCGACAAAACATGGCGGTG
>QNFK01000254.1 GCA_003645495.1 Gammaproteobacteria bacterium | reverse complement strand
TTTAGCGCCAGTTACTGAGCGCAGCCTTTTACAGTATATTACTAGCGTAAATGAGCACTTGACAAATAGTGTTAATCGTGATAAAATTAATTATTAAATGGGAGAATCAATTATGCCGAAATACCGAAAATTTGTAAAGGGAGGTAAGAACTTGCCTATACGTATAAAAAACAAGATAGGTGGTCGTAAGTCTAATCGTGGTGTTACCGATATGACCAATAAAGAGCTTGGCTTGCTACTGAATACTGTTCGTAAAAGAGACAGAAATAAATTGAGGCGAGCACTAGAAGTTCGCAACGTTCTCCCAAGCTAGGTTTAAGACCTAGCACAAAAGTCGCGGGGTGTCAACTCCCCCGCGCATTTGTGTGCTTGGAATCTAAATGCGAATGAGACGCATTCGCATTTGGGCACCCTCGCAGGTGCGAGGGTGTCCGATGTGGAACACCGTGTCAAGCGTTTATTTCAAATAAATCGCTTGCGTAATAAATGTAATTGTGCTACGATTAGCACTTAATCAATGGGAGCAATACCGTATGTTTGATCGAATCTTTGATTTTATAGCCGATGCTTGGGAATGGTTAATTCCGTGGGTTATCATTGACCAATACGAGCAGGGTGTGGTTCTACGTCTTGGTAAGTTTAAGCGCGTAGTGAATCCCGGTCTTAGCTTTATTTTCCCGTTCGGAATTGAGGAAGTAAAATATGAGACTGTCGTTAGACAAACCTCATATTTAGACCCGCAATCGCTAACCACGAAAGACGGTAAAAGCGTTACACTAGCAGGTATCATAATCTATAAGATTATTGATATTCGTAAATTCCTGCTAGATATAGATGATGGTGAGGACGATATGAATAATATCGTTTACGGTATTATTTCAGATAATGTTGAACGTAACGATTGGGGTACAGTTAAACGCAGCCTATTTAATTTCGACGTATTTAAAGAAGCGCAAAAAGAGTGTTTTGATTATTGTGGTGTTGATATTCTCGCAATTAAATGGTCTGATAAAGCAACTGCAAGGAATCTAAGATTATGGAACGATTAAAGAATGGTGAATTTTATCATCCGGTTATTATGTGGTTTATCATGTATAGCATAGGAATTGCTGCGGGGTTTGGAATGGCAGCAATTACAATGTGGTTGCTGTCGTGAAGTTAATCAAGAATCTAGGAATTGATATTCCTACTGCGGTTGAGAAACAGAATCGCTCGTTGCAGTCTGCCCCTAAAGACAATCAATCGTATATCAAAAACGCAAAAAAGGATTTTGCAGAATACGCTAGAGCTGCACGAAAGTGAAAATTGGTATTCGGTTTAAGTTGGGGAGTTGTTGGGTAGGTTGTCACTACTCGCAATTCAATAAGCGTTACTGTTTAAACTTGATCCCATGTGTTACAATATGGTTTGTTCAATCAGGTGGCATAGTGCCGCGAAAGGGAAAAACAAATGCGAATTAATATTAAGAAATTGCAGGATAGTGGCTTTTCTTTTGAGATAGATAAAGCAAAAGAAAACGTGTTTATTCAAGCGGATCAAGATAATCCGCGTGCTAGGGCGGCACTTAATCGTTTGACCGATACGCTCAACTTCAATGATAGTGAAAGTGACGACGTTCACATTGCTGTCAATCGCATTGCAACGATGCGAGCAATAAGAATAGCGTCGGGCGGCTAGCACATTGCCCCTGTGCTGTCAAGCCCAGGGGCATTTTTTTATTTGTAAAAAGTGCTTGACACGCCGAGCTAGCTCGGACACCCTCACACCTGTGAGGGTGTCCAAATGCGAATGATTCTCATTCGCATTTAGCGCCCGCCGAGCAAAAGCCGCTGCTACTATTATATCACAAATGCCTAATTGTGTCAACAACTTTCTCATGTATTATGTTAAGTCGGACACCCTCGCAGGTGCGAGGGTGTCCGGCGCAGCCGGACGAGTCAATAGGTATATCTACCTATTGACAAATCCTGGCCCCCATGATATATTCGGGGTAATGGAAAATAATGCTTGACAGGAAAACAAAAAGCGCGTATAGAGCGACTGGGTTCACTTCAGGTGCGGATTGTGTTACACTCGGAGACTTGACCAACCGGAGTACAAAATATGCTTTTCAAACGAATCAATGTTTATGACCTTGACGGGGTTCTAGTCGATACCTCGCATCGTTACAGGAATAACCCCGACGGCACAATTGATCTAGACTACTGGCTCGCCAATCGTACTGCGGAGAATATCGCAAAAGATAAAATCCTACCTTTGGCGCAACAATATTTTGACGATTGTATTGACCCGTTCACGTATTGCATTATTTGCACTTCGCGAATGTCTCACGTTTTGGATATTGAATTTATTATTGATCGACTCGGCGCACCGGACAAGTTACTAATGCGACCCGCTGGCGATATGACACCAGACGGAATTTTGAAACGTCGCCAGTTGCAAAGGCTCTTTAATCTAAAACAATTCCAATGGTTGCCGCGTACATTGTGGGAAGATAACCCGCTAAACATCGACGCGCTAAGAACACTGTTCACACACTGCTTTTTTATTCCTTCGCATATTACAAATGGGATGCAACGATGAAACCTAAAATAATCATGGTGACAGATACAGAATCTACAGGACTAGGCAATAAAGCATTTGTTTTCGATCTCGGTTATGTGATTGGAAATAAACGCGGGAAGGTATTACAAGAACGAAATTTTCTAATCCGCGAAGTGTTGCAGAATCCGCGCATCATGCTTGGCGCACTGTATAACAAAGATTGGCGCGCTATGATGGGCGGTAAGATTTTCAATTTCTACATACCGGAAATTGCTAATCAGAACCTAAAGATTATCGGCTGGCGTGAAGCGATGGAAATTATGCGTGACGATATTCAGACCTACGGCGTTAATGTATTTTCAGCGTATAACCTGCCGTTTGATTTGGGCGCGTTAAATAAAACTCATCAGATGGTTTGTGATTTGACGTTAAACTTTTCACGCCTTGATCTGCTATGTCTTTGGGAGTTCGCGTGCATTACGGTTTGTCGGTCACGCTTGTACCACGATGTATGCAGGGAGCAAGGCAAAGACGCGGGATGGATTACGCCAGCCAACAACGTGCGAACGACAGCCGAAAAAGTTCACGCTTTTCTATCTGGCGATTATGGTTTTATCGAAAGCCACACCGCGTTACACGATGCACAAATTGAGTTTGAGATTCTGCAAAGGTTACTAGCGAAGAAAACGAAAATTCCATATAACGAGGTTCGCGGGTTCTCATGGCGCAAGGCTCAAAACAGGCAAGGCGCACAATTGTTTTAAGGTGCAGACGGGGTTGCACGTTACGGGGTTTTCCTGTATCGTGTTTACTCCACCAACGAAAGAGGAACGAGAAAATGACAGCAGCAACAGGCAAGACGGTGAATTACACCGATGCAATGACCACAGAACTTGTGGCCGGGTATTCGGATTGTGATTCGGACGAGACACGAAAAGAAACGGTTTCTAATTTTGCTGTGAAGTTTGGCAAGAACGAGAAATCTATCCGGGCGAAACTGGTTCGCGAAGGCGTTTATCAGAAACCCGCGTATGTCAGCAAGGCGGGCGCGAAAGTCGAACGCAAGTCTGATATTGTGCAGGGTATCGCGGCGGCACTCGGAGTGACCGAGGCGCAGCTTGGCGGATTGGAAAAGGCAACGAAACCAGCGTTGGAACTTAGCCGCGCTGCTTTCCAGATTGCAAGGGAGAACGAAACCAGCTAAACACAAAACCGCGCAACGGTTTTGGAAACCCGGTCACAGGACCGGGTTTTTTTATGCCCGAAATTTGTCACCAGTCGCCTACACGATCTCCAGGGAGAAGTCAAGAAAAATAAATGAAAAAAACGCTTGACACGGGCCTTCGGCCCGGCGACCCTCGCACCTGCGAGGGTGTCCAAATGCGAATGAGAATCATTCGCATTTGAGGGTCCCCGCCCACCCACCCCGAGGGTGGCCGAGCGCGCGCGGCTTGTCAATACGTATTTATACCTATATGCCGAAATCGCGTACAGCCCCTTACCCACCCATGGATTATAGCACATCGCGAGAAACCCGTCAATACGTATTTATACCTATATTAGCTTATTAGCATATTCGAATATTCGAATATTATAATATGCGAATAAGAGCGCGCAAGCGCGCTTGCGC
>QNFK01000253.1 GCA_003645495.1 Gammaproteobacteria bacterium | reverse complement strand
TCGCTGCCCAGGCGGGCGTGCGCTACTCCATAGAAAATCCGCACTCTTATATCGAGAGCAACATCGTTGGCACGTTGCATATCCTCGAAGGTTGCCGGCACAACGACGTAGCGCACCTGGTCTATGCTTCATCAAGCTCGGTCTATGGCGCTAACACGACGATGCCTTTTTCCATTCACCAGAATGTCGATCATCCGCTGGCTTTATATGGTGCCACCAAAAAAGCTAACGAACTGATGGCGCATTCCTATTCGAATCTGTCCGAGTTGCCGACTACGGGCTTAAGGTTTTTTACGGTCTACGGGCCGTTCGGTCGCCCCGACATGGCGCTGTTCATGTTTACGCGCAACATCATCGCGGGTGAACCAATCGATGTCTTTAACTATGGCAAGCACCGCCGCGATTTCACCTATGTAGAGGATATTGTCGAGGGCGTGATCCGCACTATGGATCACACCGCGGAACCGAACCCCGATTGGGATTCTGCAAACCCGGATCCAGGCACGAGTCGTGCGCCGTATCGCATCTACAACATTGGCAATCAACAGCCGGTTGAGCTGATGCACTATATTGAAGTGCTCGAAGATTGCCTGGGCAAAAAGGCAGAGAAAAACATGCTGCCGCTGCAGCCAGGCGATGTGCCCGACACCTACGCGGACACCAAAGCGCTGGTTGACGATGTTGGTTACCAGCCCGCGACGACCGTTGAGGTCGGCGTTAAAAACTTTGTCGACTGGTATGTCGATTATTACAAAGTCGATCTGAACTAAAGTGCCCGAAGAAAAACTCTCAGCGCGCTACCCGACGGACCTGCCAGCGTGGAAAGCGCTGAAGGCGCACTATCGCGATGACATGAAAGCGACATCGCTGGCAGATCTTTTCAAACGCGATAAGAAGCGATTCACGGGGTACTCAGTAGAAGCGGCAGAACTCACGCTCGACTACTCGAAAAATTTTCTCGACAGCAAGACGCGAAAACTCCTCGTTAAACTCGCCGAAGAAACCGGCGTCCGGGATGCAGTGGAAGCGATGTTCGCTGGTGAAGCGATCAATACCACGGAAAATCGCGCCGTCCTGCATGTCGCACTGCGCTCCAAGTTATCCGATCAGGTTGCCCTCGAAGTGCCAGGCGTTGCCGAAATCTGGCAAATTCTCGAGCAAATGACGCAATTCGTATCTGCGGTACAGAAGGGTGAGATTCGCGGGCGCAATGGCCGACAGCTGACCGAGATCGTCAACATCGGTATCGGCGGCTCCGACCTCGGTGCAGTGATGGCTTCTAGAGCGTTGCGACACTACTGGCAACCCGGCATGACATTCCACAGCGTTTCAAATGTTGATGGCACGCAACTCGTCGACCTGACGGAGAAGCTGGACCCGGACGAAACACTTTTCGTCATCTGCTCGAAAACATTCACGACGCAGGAAACCATGACCAACGCAAATGCGGCGGCGAGCTGGATTACCGACACGCTGGGTGCCGAGGCGATCGGCGATCACTTCGCGGCGGCGTCAACGAATCATGATGCGATGGATGTGTTCGGTATCAATCCAAAATATCGATTTGGGTTCTGGGATTGGGTAGGAGGTCGTTACTCCTTATGGTCGGCAGTCGGGCTGTCCTTGGCACTGGTCATCGGCATGGATCGTTTCTGGGCGCTGCTGGCGGGCGCACGACGCATGGACCAGCACCTGCGCAATGCACCGCTTGAAGAAAACATGCCGGTGATGCTTGGCTTGATCTCGGTCTGGTACAACAACTTTTTCGGCGCAGAAAGCCAGGCGGTCCTTCCTTATGATAATCGCCTCGATCGTTTCCCGGCTTTTTTGCAGCAAATGCAAATGGAAAGCAGCGGCAAAGGCGTGCGCAAGGATGGCAAGCCAGTCAAAGTTGGCAGCGGATCGGTCATCTGGGGCGAATCCGGCTCGAACGCGCAGCATTCTTTTTACCAGCTGCTGCACCAGGGCAAACGCTTCATCCCGGTAGACTTTATCCTGCCCGCCAAAACCTCCAACGCGACCCAGGAGCAGCAGGACCTCGCGATAGCCAACTGCATTGCACAAAGCGAAGCGCTGATGGATGGGTATTCAGAAGAGCAGGCGATAGCAGACCTGATCAATGCCGGCGCAACCTCGCCGGAGGCAAAAAAACTTGCACCACATAAGAAACACCCGGGGAACAGGCCAAGCAACACGATCCTGCTGGAACGCCTGACACCGAGTAGTTTGGGTCAGCTAATCGCGCTCTACGAACACAAGGTGTTCGTAGAAGGAATAATCTGGGGCATTAATTCATTCGACCAGTACGGCGTAGAACTGGGCAAACGCCTTGCAAGCGACGTTAGCGAAGTAGTCGCCGGCGATAGCGACTACGAGGGCCGCAACGATTCCTCCAGAGGACTTCTCGCTACAATTAACCGCCTGAAGTCGTAGCGTTCAATTAGGGGGGCAGTGACCCTATCTCCCCGAATTTCGACGGCCGCGAGTAAATAGTTAGGGTCACTGTCCCTCTATCTAGTAGGCAACTGTCACCATCATTCGCGGCTAAAGCCGCTCCCACGCAGTTTGCCAGTCCAGGGAAATCTGGAACCCACAATTATCTGTGGGAGCGGCTTTAGCCGCGAATAAAGGTGACTTACGCGAAGACCTGCCGAGAACGCGACAGGATGTAGATAGGGGACAGTGACCCTAACTGTGATTTAGATAGAGGGACAGTGACCCCAACACATGCAATGGTTCCTGCAGCAGAATTAGTACCGGTGTTCACTTATATACATACCTGAACGTTGTCAGTAGGGTCGGGCACCCGATCATGAAAAATGACTGCAAAGAGGCAACGCCGAATGTCACTCAAACGCGCCGCCCAACTGGCAGGTATCGCCGCCATTCTTGCCCTTTCCGGCACGGCGTCGGCCGCTGATGACCCACGCCTGCTGGAGAGCCGCTCGATCACGAAGTTTTTAGGCTCACGTTTGCAGGCTGATCTGAAAGAGGCAATATCCACGGGTGGTCCGGTCGCGGCAATCAATGTTTGCAAAGACGCGGCACCACACATCGCCGCAGAACTGTCACGCATGAGCGGCGCCAAAGTGAGTCGCACCAGCCTCCGCTTTCGCAATCCGCGTAATGCACCAGAGGCCTGGCAGGCTGTAATACTGGAGGAGTTTGACGCGCGCTTGAAAAGTGCAGAGTCGACTGCGTCGCTGGAACATTTCGAAGTGGCAGCCGATTCGTCCGCGCGATTTATGAAAGCCATTCCAACCGGCCCGGTTTGCCTTGTTTGCCATGGTTCGGATCTTGCGCCGGAGGTACGTGCCGTGCTGGATGAGCACTATCCCTACGACCGCGCGCGTGGTTATGAACTTGGTGAGATTCGTGGAGCGTTTAGCATTAATTGGCCGGCGCCAGTCGAAGATTAGGCACGCTCGTTTCGGTTGTATCGCACTCGCCCGTCAGGACGGGCTCCTACAAGAGCTGTAGGAGCCCGTCCTGACGGGCGAGTGCGATGCATATGAAAGAGAACACCAACCCAATACCTCTGCAGTTTTGACGTCAAGACGTCAAAACGTTAATATTCAATTATGAACGACACAACCCAAAAGCGCGCAACCGTCTATTTCGACCCCGCACTCCACCGCGCCCTCAGGCTAAAAGCGGCAGAAACGGACAGCAGTATTTCTGAACTCGTCAACGATGCCGTTAAGGCGTCACTCGCAGAAGACGCAGCGGATTTCGAAGCCTTTGCGGCGCGAGAGCAGGAGCCTGACTATTCCTTTGAGGACGTCGTTAAGGATCTGAAACGGCGTGGCAAGATATAGCGTTCGCTTCAAGAAATCTGCCGTCAAAGAACTTGAGGCAGTCGCGACGAAAGCGGATCGCGTGAGAATCATAAAACGTATTCAGTCTCTCGCGGACAACCCGAGACCGTACGGTTCCCGGAAATTGTCTGGTTACGAGCGTTATCGTATTCGTCAGGGCAGATACAGGATTTTGTATTCGATCAAGGATACGGAACTGATCGTGTATGTGATTAAGGTTGGTGATCGTAAGGATGTTTATCGATCCCGTTGACCTGGTGCCGGGTTATACGTATCCGGATTTTTCGACTGTATCGCACTCGCCCGTCAGGACGGGCTCCTACAAGAGTTGTAGGAGCCCGTCCTGACGGGCGAGTGC
>QNFK01000252.1 GCA_003645495.1 Gammaproteobacteria bacterium | reverse complement strand
TTGCAATAGAGCCTGCAGAACCGAGGCTGCCGCCTGGCTGGTGGATAATGATGCAGCCACTGCTGCGGCAATTGAGCTCTGAAAAAATCGGCGACGATTCATTTTATTCCCCCCGGAATGTACAGGCCTGCCGATCGTGGCGGACCGTTTATTTTGCAACTATCATTCGATTCTAGAGCATATTTATTGCTCAAGGCGAAATTCTGGTTCCCAAATCGGAGAAACTCGATCGACTACGCACTAATATTGGCTAGTCCGACTTGTCCTGACTTGCCCACCGCTCACGCCGCCGCGCAGCGAGTGCGTAGAATAAAAGACCGAGCCCAAGCAGGCTGCCTGTAACCACCCATGAGCGCATTTCAGATTGCAGGCCTATCCACACGCTTACCATCAATGCGATCACCGGGATTGTATATCCACCCTTCAGGCGGTACGACTCCCGGCGCTCCTCTTCTGTCGCTTTGCGCCTGATTATCGGCAGCGCACCGATGCACAGGACATACAACATGAGGCGGGTCAGAGAGCTTGCAGCGGCCAGCCACAGGAAAGATCCTGAAAGGGCGAATACCAGGCCCAGGCCGCCGAGAAATAATATGGAATTGCTGGGTGTGGCATACTTTTCATGTATATGTCCGAACCAGCGCGGCAGCAGGCGCTCTTCGGCAAGCGCAAAGGTCAAACGCGGCACCGCTAACATGTTGCTGGCAAGGTTACCGCCGATAGAGAAAAATGCTGCGAGCGTGATCAGCACAACACCCGCTGGGCCCATGAGTTCCCGACCAACATCGATCAGTGTCGCACCACTCTCACCGGCACCGGGCAACACCGATATGTAGACAAGAACAATCAGGAAATAAAGCAGACCCGTTGCAATGACGGTTGTCACCAACGCCTTAGGCATCATTTTTTTCGGGTTCTTTGCCTCGCCGGAAATAATTGTTGCTGATTCAAAACCAACGAAAGCATAAATCAGTAACAGCGTTGTGCCGCCAAGATCATCAATCGTTGGCATTTCGGCCGGGAACAGCGTGTCTGCACCGACATACTGCAGGCCCAGAATGATTAGTAAAAGTATCGGCGCCAGTTTCAGGAATGTGAAAACGGCCATTGTCCGTACGCCGTCCTTGACACCGAGGTAATTGGCTAACGTCAGCGCACTACAAACGGAAACAATAAGTGTTGTTCGTCCGATACCATCGGCGAACCATGGCCAGACTGCGCCAAGATACACTGCCATCACCGTCGAGTTTGCAGCAAATGCGGTCATACGACTGATAAAAAGAAGCCAGCCAGTACTGAATCCGACCAACGGGCCAAATGCCGTTGTGGTGAATAACACTGGGCCGCCAGAGTCTTTGAAATAACTTGCCAGCTCCGCAAATGTAAGTACAACAGTAATTATCAGCAGGCCGACTACAAGAAAAAGCCACGGGCTGAGGACGCCGGCCCTCGCAGAGATGGCGGCGGGCAGAGCGAAGATTCCGGCGCCGATCACAGAGTTCAGTACGAGTATGATCAGACCGGCAAAGCCGATGCCGCGTATTAGCTGCGCCTTATGCGTAACCTGCGATTCGTGTAGTGACAATTTGTCCCCCGGCGCGTCTGGCGCGTTTTATTGTTGTACCTTTGACTATAACGGGCATCAGGCCAAGTGCAAAATCTGCCCTTCGCCAGGATCAGAACCATAGCGGCGATTTGTGGTCAGATTGATCAGCGAAATCCGGGCTACGTCGGGGAGAGATATGAAATACAGAGTTTTTGGGTCGGCATTACTGGTATGCCTCCTGTTTGGCATGCAGAACGCATCGGCAGAGAGTCTTTCGGATATTTCAAATTATCGCGACTACACCGCGACGTTTTCCAGCTCCGGACAACCTGATGCGGCGCAGCTTGAATTGCTCAAGTCCGCGGGATTCGAGCAGGTTATCTATCTTGCATTTACGACCAGCCACACTGCTATTGCCAAAGAAGATGAAATCGTCAAAGAGCTTGGTATGGAATATATCCATATTGCGGTTGATTTTGAAAACCCGACAGCGTCGGACTTTTACACGTTTGTTGCGCTAATGCAGCGTAATCCCGACAAAAAGACGCTGCTGCATTGCCAGGTTAATTTCCGCGCGTCGTCCTTCAGCTTTTTGTATCGGGTGCTGTATCAGGATGTGCCCATGGACGATGCCAAGGCGGATCTGGACACGGTCTGGGCGCCGAATGAAACGTGGAAGGCGCTGATCTTCAGCATATTGCAGGAGAATGGAAAATCGCCCGATTGTGATTTTTGTACGTGGGATACTGGTAACTAAGTCGATACCGCGTACTACGTCTCAATCGCCCGCTGGGCGGGCTCCTACATATATTGTAGGAGCCCGCCCAGCGGGCGAATTAATTTACGTTAGTACTGAACCCTGACGATCAAAATATCGCAAGGTAAATGATCCAGGACTTTTTCCGCAGTGCTGCCAAGAACCATCCTCTTCAAACCCCACCTGGCCAGTGAGCCCAACACCACGAGGTCAGTTTTATAGCTTCGGGAAAACGTAGGCAACAATTCGCGAGCGCTGCCGGGCAATTGATGCGTATGCTCTGCATCGATGTCGTTAGCTTTTGCCAGGGCATCCAGTTTCTCGCGATGTTCCGTCTGTATTTTCTTGGAAAGCTCATCGATCGGCAATTTGATCGGTTTGAATGTCTTGGTCGCCTCCCTGCCGACACCAGCAATTCGTTGATAAACGTGCAGCAAATGGATTTCACCATCACTGGGATCGGCGATCGCTTTCGCGCTGTCGATGATTATCTGGTCGAGCGCGGCTGGCTTGTCGTGACTGTGCACCGGATCAACTGCCGCCATGATGACAGGATTGTCACGCATCTCGTGCGGCTTAACGAGCCACAACGGAAATGGGCAGGTGCGGATCAATTGCCAGTCCGTGTCAACGAATATAGAGCGCTCAGCGACGCTGTGATATTCCGTGCCTTTGAGGACATAGCGCGGATTCATATCCATTGCGCGCTGCAGAACCGCATCGGCGATCGGCCGCTCCTCCAAAACGTCAGTAGTCACCTCAATACCTTCATCTCTCGCTTCCGTTGCGAGTTCGTCGATCATTTCTTTTTGTACCGCACGGATTTTCTCGCCGATATCACGTGCTTCGTTGGACACGAAGAAACCGTGCTGCAGGGCACCGATGTCAGGATCACACAGGAGCAATTCGAGCGTACAATCGGTGAGCTTGGCCAGCCAGACCGCACGACTTACAACTCCGTAGGGATGATTGTCCGGTTCGATGACCGCGAGAATCCTGCCTTTTTCACTCATGAGTAGCTCCTGGGTATGCATCGCAACAAACAACGAAAATCGTTGCCTGACGGTTTAAGCAAACAGTATTAGTAAGATAAGGACTGACGAGCAGGGCATAAATCCGTATGCGACCCGGTTTATTTCGGCTACTACTTACAAAGATGGATTTGAGGATGGCTTCAACGTTGGCTTCAAGGTTGGTTTTCGGGGCGGCAGGGAATTGTCCTGGCAAGATTCCCTGTCAGGGATGCGCGGAATCTGCGGCAGCCAGCGGTCTTGCAGCGGCACTGTTATCACTCAAATCAGTCATGGCGCTATTCAGGACGTTGGTTACTTCAAAGTAAACAACGCCCAGTTCCTGCTCCAAATTCGTAATATCGTCCAGATAGCGAACAGAGTTGTATACGGCCAGGTTCAGTTTTTCTTCAGAGAGGTTTTGCGGGCTGGTCAGGTCTGCCACGCCAGAGCGGGTTGCCAGCTGGTATCGATTCTGCAGGCTGTAAGTTAACGATAGTGCGGATACCAGGTCGTATTCCATTTTGGCCAGCGAGCCGGTTGCCAAAGCCGTCTCCCATGCCGTCGATTGTAATACCAGTGGCGTGTAACTTTCGACCATGATTACGAACTCTTCTACGGTATCAATACCACTGCCCTCGTACCGACCCCTTAGTACGTCAAGCAAGCCTTTGTTGAATGGTGCGTCGGCTCTTACCTGCGCCTGGTTTCGCTGAACTTCACTGATAAAATTCGACAGGGCCTGTCGCGCCGTTTCGGCGTCCTCACGCTTTTCGCGCCATTCGTCCAGTCCGAGCGCAACCAGAATACTGATTACAATAAGCGCTGACTCAATCAAGACCTGCGGTAACCAGACTGCTGTCGTGTTTGAT
>QNFK01000251.1 GCA_003645495.1 Gammaproteobacteria bacterium | reverse complement strand
GATCATAGGCGGGGATCGAACCAATCGCGCCCAATAAACTCGCCATAGCAGCAACACTTCACCGCGCGATTAGTGTGCCAATGCCAAAAACCATCGCAAAGCGTTACGCGAGAGTCCCTGCCAGATTCACCAAACAATAAAGGGCTTCATCGGGACCCTTTAGTAGTCTTGAGACACAACTATTGGCACGATCATAGGCGGGGATCGAACCAATCGCGCCCAATAAACTCGCCATAGCAGCAACACTTCACCGCGCGATTAGTGTGCCAATGACAAAAACCATCGCAAAGCGTTACGCGAGAGTCCCCACCACCTTCGCCAAACAAAAAGGGCCCCAAATGGGGCCCTTTTTGTTTGGTGGAGGCGGCGGGGATCGAACCCGCGTCCGCAAGTCCTCCGCTACGAGGTCTACATGCTTATTCCGTCTTTAATCTCATCGCAGGCTACCCGACGGGCAGGGAAGACCTGAAACCAGCTCAGTAAGGATTTAACGGTTCAGACCCTGAACATGTCCTTGCCGCGGTCTTGTGTAGGTGACCCCTGGGATCCGGCCGCACAAGCACGAGCCGGGCAGAGGGCGTTGAGCTGGTTTTTAAGCAGCTAGCGCGTAGTTGTCGTCGTTGGCAACTATAAGTGTTACAGCTGGTTTTACGAGGTGATCTGTCCCTCGGCATGCACCCGGAGTTTCGCAACCCACGTCGAATCCAATTCGCCCCCAAAGGTGACGGGACAAATGTCCCGTGTGAGTAGTGTAGGGGCGTTCGGCAAAAAAACAATCAGTACGCCCACAATTTTCAAAAAATGGTGTTTGCTTCTAAATTGATAGCAGCGTAAAATCCCTGCTATCAATTTAGAAGCAAACCCGTGAAATCCTGATGACACAACGAGTTCAGAACCTCCGGCGGGCGACCACCACGACCTCGATGGAGCATGCGCTGTCTTTGGCAGGGCGTCGCTGGGCGTTTAGAGTGGTCTGGGAATTACGCGTTGGACCCCTTAATTTTCGCGCTTTACAGGCTGCGTGCGGGGACCTCTCGCCCAGCGTGTTGCAGCGCAGGCTGCATGAGCTAAGGGATCTGGGCATCGTCGAGAAAATACCGCAACTGGGCTACCGCCTGAGCTCCTACGGCGAGCGCCTGTTCCAGGTTCTCGCACAGCTCGACAAATGGTCGCCGGAACTGCAGGAGTAACTCGCCTGCTAGTAATATTTAACATCAAGAAAGATCTGTAACCCTTTGTAATTATTGGTTAGAAGACTTAAGAATGCGCGATTTTTGCCGTTTCCAGTCGCGATCTTTTTCGGTTGCTCTTTTGTCGTGCTGTTTCTTACCTTTGGCAAGGCCAATATCCAGTTTTACCCTGCCTTTGCTCCAGTGCAGATTTAACGGTACCAGCGTATAGCCTTTTCTTTCGACCGCACCGATCAGGCGATCGAGCTCGAGGCGATGCATCAGTAGCTTTCGTGTACGGGTCGGGTCCGGTTTTATGTGCGTGGAGGCTGTGCTCAAAGGCGAGATGTGAGCGCCCAGCAGCCAGGCCTCGCTATTGCGTATTTGAACGTAGCTTTCGGTCAACTGGCCGCGGCCGGCGCGCAGAGCTTTAACCTCCCAGCCCTCGAGCGCCAGGCCTGCCTCGAAGGTATCTTCCACAAAATAGTCATGTCGCGCTTTCTTGTTGAGCGCGATTTTGCCTGTGGCAGCTGCTTTTTCTGTCTTCTTGTTCATTTAACTTCGCAAATTGTATCTGGTGCTCGGAACGGGCCGCGATTATACGGCAGTCAGTCTGTTGTCAGGGCTATGAATTTGATCCAGAATCCCGGCATCAAGTCTGTCCGAAGAGCAGAATGTTAAACGAAGAAGCAGCCACAAAGGCGCCGCGAACATCTTTGCACGGTCACTGGTCTTCCCGCATGGCCTTCATCCTGGCCGTTACGGGATCTGCCGTTGGTCTCGGCAACATCTGGAAATTTCCGTATATCGCCGGTGAAAACGGTGGCGGCGCATTTGTACTCGTGTATCTGCTTTGTGTTTTCCTCATTGGTTTGCCGGTAATGATGTCGGAGATCCTGATCGGCCGGCGTGGCCGCAGAAACCCGGTTGCAACCATGGCGTTGCTCGGTGAGGAAGAGGGGCATTCGCGCCGCTGGCGTTGGGTCGGTGCCCTAGGGATTCTCACCGGAATACTGATCCTGTCGTACTACAGCGTGATTGCGGGATGGACGCTTGCGTACGTGCAAAAGAGCGTCTTCGGTGTCTTCGCGGGTGCCACGGCGGCACAGGTCGATGCAGTTTTCAAAAATTTCACCGGCAGCTGGTTTGCCGTAGGCATTGCGCACACCCTGTTTATCGGTTTTACGACTCTGGTTGTCGCGCGCGGTGTCGAACGAGGCCTTGAGCAGGCCGTTAAATTCATGGTGCCATCATTACTGTTGCTCATGCTGACATTGCTCGGGTACTCGATCACGTCCGGGAGTTTCGCGGCCGGATTGTCATTTCTTTTTTCACCCGATTTTAGTGCGCTCACATGGGACGGCGTGCTGGCCGCAATGGGACAGGCATTTTTCACTCTCAGCCTGGGCATGGGCGCGGTGATGGCCTATGGCGCGTATTTGCCGAAGGAAACGTCAATCGCCGGTGCATCCATTGCAGTCGTTATCGCGGACACGGTAATCGCCATTCTTGCCGCGCTGGTTATTTTTCCACTGGTGTTCGCGAATAATCTCGATCCGGCGGAAGGAGTGGGGCTGGTTTTCGTTACTTTGCCGCTGGCATTTGGGCAAATGCCCGGTGGCGCCGTATTTGCGACGTTGTTCTTTGTATTGCTGGCATTTGCCGCATGGACGTCAGCGTTGGGTTTGATGGAGTCGGCCGTGGCCTACCTGGTCGAGCGTTTTTATCGAACACGCGCCCAGGCGGCACTGATGATAGGCGGACTGATCTGGGCCATCGGTCTCGGCACCGTTTTATCGTTCAATGTCCTGATGAACTTCAGGTTCCTGAAAGGCACTATTTACAACAATGTCGATTACCTCACCAGCAATATCCTGCTGCCGGCAAGTGGCCTGTTGATTACCGTATTCGCGGCGTGGGTGATGTGCCGCAACTCGACCTCCGACGAACTCGGTGGTGGCCGATCGTCATACAGGCACTGGCATTTCCTGGCCCGATTTGTGGCGCCGGCGGCAATTATTGTGATATTCCTGCAAGCTGTCGGGGCATTCGGTTAGCGGCCGGTGAAAAATCCTGTTGTCAATGCAATGCTGGTCGGTGGCCGGCGCCCTGAATTAATCGGCGAACAATATGCGAAAGGTAAAAAGAAGCGCGATCGTTCCATACTCGGCACGGGAAATGTTTGTGCTGGTTGACGACGTGGAGGCCTATCCGGAGTTTCTGCCCTGGTGCAACCAGGCCGAGGTTCACAATCGCACCGACGAATCCGTTGAGGCCACGCTCGAGCTGCATAAGGGAGCGGTAAGCAATAAATTTACGACCAGAAACAGCCGCAAGGAATTCGCTGCGATTGGGCTGGAGTTGATCGGTGGTCCCTTCCGTCACCTGGACGGCGGGTGGCAATTCAAAGAACTTGGGGACGATGGTTGCAAGGTGTCGCTGGAGCTTGAATTCGAATTTGAAAGCCGCTTGGTGGATCTGATGTTTGGCTCATTTTTTGAAGATATCTGCAATTCTCTGGTCGACGCATTCACGAAACGCGCCGAAACCGTATTCGGCCCTCGCTAAGCAATCCGCAAATAATGACCGTATCCGGCAGCATAAATATCGAAGTTGTCTTTGCATTGCCAGACAGGCAGAAACTCGTTTCGCTGTCGATCGATCATGCGTGCAGCGTAAAAGAGGCGATTCTCAAATCTGGTATCGCGGACAAATTTCCGGATCAGGATATTTTTTCATGCAGCGTCGGAATCTGGGGCAGGGCGGTGCAGGAAGATCAGTCGTTGCGCGAGGGCGACCGGATCGAAATCTACCGGTCATTGCTGATCGACCCGCGGTCTGCGAGAAGGCAGCTGGCTGAACATGGCGGTTTTATGGGCCGCCACAGCCAGGGCCAGCAGCCCGTCAATAAGGTGGGTGAAAGCAGCCGAAAAGGTCAGGAGTCTGCGCGGTAGAAATATCCGTAGCGAAAAAGTGCCACAGCGAGGACAGTTTTTCGTTCTTTTGAGGCGCATACGCCTGCAGGGATGCAGGCGG
>QNFK01000250.1 GCA_003645495.1 Gammaproteobacteria bacterium | reverse complement strand
TTGCGTGGCAGTCACCCCGGTTCGTTCGAGGTCGCGCATGCGCTGGCCTGGGGCGGTGCCACCTTTTCACGACCGGGTGAGCAAACAGATGGTGTTTACGATCTTGTTGTTCTTGGCGGTGGTCTGTCGGGCCTTTCAGCCGCACATCTGTATCGCCAGAGAGTTGGCCCGGACGCACGCATTCTCATCCTGGACAACCACGATGATTTCGGTGGGCACGCCAAACGCAACGAGTTCGACGTCGATGGCAAACAACTGATCTGCTACGGAGGCAGCCAGTCAATCGATACGCCAGGCCATTACTCGAAAGTTGCGGCGCAATTGCTAAAAGATGTCGGCATCGACACACAGCGTTTTTACGATTATTTCGATCGCAGTTATTTCAAGGAGCGAAATCTTCGCAATGGCATTTACTTCAGCAAGGAAATCTACGGCGCCGATAGCGTAAAGACGAACGTTACGCGCGTCCCCGACGACACCGATGTCGGGAAAATCGTCGACTCCTATCCATTGAGTGACGAATCCAGAGCGGCATTTATCCGTTTACTACAAAGTGACACCGATTACCTGAAGGGCAAATCGCGCGACGAAAAAATCAGCCTGATGAAGGCCATGAGTTATATGGACTTCCTGAAGGATAATGCCGGTGTGCCCGAAGAGGTTACGCTGGTGTTGCGCGACACGATCAAAGGATTCTGGGGTTTTGGCTGGGACGCGTTGTCAGCACTGGAAGGATACCGACTGGGGATGCCCGGTACCTATCATCTCGGTCTCGGCGATCTGGAAAGTGAGGATCCGGACAGAGACGAACCCTACATATTTCATTTTCCGGACGGCAATGCCGGCGTTGCCCGATCACTGGTACGTAAATTGATTCCCGATGCGGTTCCCGGCAGAACGATGGAAGACCTGGTCCTGTCCAGGGTTGATTATTCGTTGCTTGACCGGGAGTCGAACAACACGAGGATTCGCCTGAACTGCACCGGCGTGGATGCCCGCCATGTTGACGGTGACCGGTTTGTCGACGTTACCTACGTGCGCGAGGGCAGGACGTACCGGGTTCGCGGCAAGCATGCAATTCTTGCCTGTTATAACAATATCGTGCCGCATATCTGCCCGGAAATTTCTGCTGCACAGACTAAAGCCATTGCTGCGGTCACAAAAATTCCGCTGGTATATATAAGTGGCGCGGTACGCAACTGGAAAGCGTTCGAGAAGCTGGGCTACCAGAGCTTCTATATTCCGCAGGGCATTTTGATGCATTCCTTTGGCATGGATTTCCCGGTCAGCATGGGCGGTTACGATTTCACGCAGAATTCGAGTGAAGCGACAGTTATTCATGGCACCTATTGTCCGACAGTGCCCAGCCAGGGTCTTACGGAGCGCGAACAACACGTAGCCGGTCGCCGGCATCTTTACGAATTAAGTTTTGCGGACCTTGAGCGCGATATTGTCCGGCAGATGAGCGGTGCACTCGAAAGTGGTGGTTTCGACGCAGGAAGGGATATTGCCGCGATCACAGTTAATCGCTGGCCGCACGGTTACGCCTACGAATACAACGAACTTTTTGATCCGCCCGAATGGAGCCGCTACAACGGCCCGCACCAGGCAGGTTCTGCGCAAATGGGGCGCATATCGATCGCGAACTCCGACGCGTCAGCGTACGCGTATGTTAATGGTGCTATTGATGCAGCGGATCGGGCCGTTAGCGAACAAATCGATGTGGGTTAGGTGCAAAGATCAATCGCGGCAGGATGCCGCTCCCACGAGATCTGCGCTACGTCTGTGGGAGCGGCATCCTGCCGCGATAAAAGCCCAACAATTGGTTCATCACTATGAATGACCCGGGCTTCATATCACTAGTCCCAACCCTTGTCGTATTCTTTCTGGCAGTCATCACCCGCCGACCTATCGAATCACTAATCAGCGGCTCGCTGGTTGGACTTGGCATTATTCACGGCTCACAGTTCATCGGCGGCTTCGCGGGCTCTTCCATTCGTGTCATGACTGATCCGGATGTTGCATGGGTGATACTGGTTTGCGGTTGCATGGGCAGCATGATCGGTCTCCTGATTCGCACCGGTGCGACCAGTGCGTTTACGGAAAAAATGTCTGGCTACGTCAAATCACAAAAGAGTGCTTTGATGGCAACCTGGGTGCTCGGCATCTTCATGTTTGTCGACGACTATCTGAATTCTCTGGCGGTCGGCGCTGCGATGCGCAACCTGACGGACAAATACAAAATATCCAGGGAAAAACTGGCCTATGTTGTAGATTCTACGGCGGCGCCGATCAGCGTAATCATTCCGTTCTCGACCTGGGGTGTCTTTTTTGCCGGCCTGATCGTCGCCAATGACATAGCGCCGGAGGGCGAGGGACTCGTTACCTATATAAGTGCGATTCCCTACATGTTGTATGCCTGGGTTGCCGTTCTCCTGGTTCCGGTTGTTATCGCCGGATGGATTCCTGCGCTTGGCAGCATGAAGCAGGCGGAGACTCGCGCGCAAACGACCGGCCAGACCGTGCCGCCCGGCGCTGAGCATATCGACAAGGCGAATCAATCGATTCAACCGAAAGAGGGCGTCAAACCGCGAATCCGGATGTTTGTTGTACCGATGGTAATACTGATTGCCGCCACGCTCTGGTTCGACAAGGATTTTCTGATCGGTATCTACATAACGCTGGGGTGTACGGCAGCCTATGTGATGCTTGCCCGCATCCTTGATATGCACGACACGTTCGACACGATCATTGATGGCTTTAAAACGATGATTGAACCACTCGGTGTGCTGGTCGCTGCGTTTATCCTTAAGGATGTCAATGATTCAATGGGGTTGGCGACCTATGTCGTGACGACAATGGAGCCCTTCCTCACGCCGGAGCTGCTACCGGCAATTATTTTCGCAACCATGGGTGCGGTGTCATTCATGACCGGCTCCAACTGGGGTGTGTTCGTCATCATTCTGCCTATTGTCACATCACTGGCGAACAATCTTGGTGCAGATATGACACTGGTGATCGGTGCCACGTTATCGGCGAGTACGTTCGGCAGCCATGCCTGCTTCTATTCCGATGCAACTGTATTGACGGCACAGGCGACTGGCTGCACGCCAATGCAACATGCGCTCACACAAATTCCATACGCACTCATTGCAGCTGCAATTTCTTTGGCGGGTTACGTAATGCTCGCTTACTGGTAGTTATTATTCTTACAGAGGTCAGATCGATGAAAAAAATTATTATTACAGTTTGCATCGCCATTCTCGCGACTGCTGCAGCGATCGCTGAGCATCATGAGGGCACCGTAGTGCCTGCGAAAATCAGCAAGTCAGATATATCAGGCACGATTTTTGAGCGCCCCGATATGCTGGAGTCAAAACACGACGATGGTCACGTAACGCTGGATGTCACGACATTGCTGAGCAGCGACAAGAAATTTGCCTCTGGCATGTATCGTTCCGGCAAAACCCGCTCCGAGATCAAGGAACCATACGGTGTTGATGAGTTCATGTATTTCCTCGAAGGCGGCGTTACGTTGACGTCGGCGGATGGCTCTGTGCAGGTTATCAACGCCGGCGAAGGCGTAACGATTCCGAAGGAATGGACCGGGATCTGGGATACCGACGGTTATACTAAGATCTGGGTTATCTATTCCGAGGATGGCTCCGGACTGTAACCGGACGACGCGCGAAACGAGGGCACGAAGATGGGTCGATATACACGCAGAAAATTTCTTGGATCGTCCGCGGCAGTGCCGCTGGGTCTTGGGCTCGCATCAGTCGCATCTGCGCAGGGCAAGCCTGCTACCGGCATGGCAGATCTGATCGTGACCGGTGGCAATATACTGACGATGAACCCGTGGAACCCCACCGTAGAAGCACTTGCTGTTCGGGGCGAACGAATACTCGCGGTTGGAACGAACGAGGAAATCATCAAGCTGGCGAATGCATCCACTACCAGGGTCGATGCGACGGGCATGACCGTCACCCCGGGTTTCATCGATTCGCACAGCCACCCACTGTTCGCTGAAGAAGCGATCGGAGTCAATGTCAACCTGCGGCGTATCGATGACGTAAAAACCGCACTTGCTGGTAAAGCAGCGCAAACGCCCCCCGGTCACTGGGTGCGCGGCGTCATGTACGACGACACCAAGTTCGAGGATGAAAGACCACTGAACCGAAACGATATCGATGACGTCGTGTCTGAC